>JAPXRP010000050.1:0-23964 GCA_033813475.1 Candidatus Hydrogenedentota bacterium | reverse complement strand
ATAAGTCCGTCCACGCGGGTGATGCCCGCGCGGACCCCGCTTCCGCCGTCGCCGAGGGCGAGGAAGCCGTACTGCGGCAGGACATGGGTTCCGCAGCCCGTGGTGACGGTCCAGTCCGTGGCGCCGCAGTTGATCCAGGTTTCATAGGGGGGCATGCCGGTCCACTGGACATTCTGGCGGCGGAGGTCGCCGTCCGCGAAGTCCACGCGGGCCACGCGGCGGTCGGGGCCGAGGTGCATGTCGCAGACGCCGCGGAACAGCTCGGCCTTGCGGAGGACGTCCCATCCGCCGGGGTCGGAGACCATGGGCGGGTGGCCGGTCATGATCTCCGAGCAGATGTAGTCGTCGCTGTAGATCCCGTGGAGGCGCGGGTCGAGTTCGGCGCGGTAGCGCGGGTCATAGCCCGCGCCGTGGGCGACGAAGCGGCCGTGGTAGGCGGCGTCGAACCAGGGGATGCGCTCCGCGTCGGCGCAGGTGATGTTCCAGGTGAAGACACTGTTGTAGCCCGCGGGGGGATGGGGGTCCACGCGCAGGTGGTTGCACTGGCTGCCGTCGAGCCATCCGACGAGCTGGTCGTGGCCGCCCTCGGAGATGGTGGGCGCGCCGCCGAGGGTGTCGCGGATTTCGGCGAAGGCGCGGCCCCAGGTGTCGCGGGTGTGCGTCTGGGTCTGGTGCGCGCCGGCGCGGGTCCACCCGTCATAGGGGCCGATGGAGGACCACACATCCACGAAGTAGGACGTGGGCGCGCAGAAATCGCGCAGGAGGTGGAGGTTTCGGAGCATGGCGGGCCGGAAGGCGTCGGTGTCCCAGCGGTAGGCCTGCGCGCCGCGGTACTCGTTGAGCCACGCGCGCACCGGGTCGCCCGAGGCGGAGAAGAGGACATGGTCGTAGGAGAAGCCGTCCGCGTCGGGGTAGAGGTCAATGTAGTTGTCGTGGGGGGCGAAGAGCGCGCCCGCCTCTGTGCAGGTCCGGGCCAGCCGCACGAAGTCGGGCTCGGTCCCGTACTCCGGGTTGGGCGGGAAGATGTCCGGCAGGCGGTAGTCATAGCCCCAGCGCTGCCAGTTGTGGAAGATGACGACGCAGCGTTCGCCGCCCACGCGGGCGAAGGTGTCGCGGAGCGCGGCGGCGGTGGGGGCGTAGTTGCCGCCCCACAGGTCGAGGGCCATGCGCCCGCGCAGGGCCTTCACGCCCGGCGCCCCGGGGCGGGTGTCCACTTTCTCGGCCCAGTTGGCCGCGCCGTCCCACACGTTCGCGCAGGGGATGAGGAAGACGGTCTGCCCGCCGCCCGCGTGGAGGGAGTAGGTGCTGCGGGCGCGGCTGAACTCGAGGCGCGACGGCGGGGCGTCCACGCCCTGCACGAGGCACGCGCCGCCGCCGAAGTCGAAGCCGACGAAGGACGTGGACATCTGGTGGCTGTCGAAGGGGAGGCTGAAATCCTGCGGCTCGCGCAGGATGTTGCCGATCCCCGCGTAGACATCGCGCGGCGCGCGGTCCATCGGGCCGAGGGCGGCGTCCTCGATGAACACGTCGAACCACGGGCGGGCCGGGGGCGTGTTTTCGAGGCGCAGCCGCGCGCGCAGCGCGGCGCCGTCCGGCGCGACGGAGAGGTCCGCCACCACGTCATAGGCCGTGCCGCCGCGCCGCATCCGGTGGCGCAGGCGGATTCCCGTGTCCGCCGGTTCGGCGGTCCATTCCACCAGCTCCGTCGGGCCCCGGCCGTCCGCGAGGTCGTCTCCCAGCACCCGCAGCGCGATGCCCCGGCAGACCAGGGCCGACGGCCCGTCGCCGAGCCGGATTTCGGCGTCGAGCAGGCCGCGCCGTCCCGGCGTGACGGAGACGGGAAACGCCTGGCCGCCGCAGGTGACGGTGCCCAGGGCGGCGGTTTCCGCCGCCGCGTCCTGCGCCGCATCGTCCGCCGCCGGGAAGACCAGCAGGGGGTCGCCCCAGTGCGACTCGTCGCAGGTGGTGTCGTTCTTCGGGCCGGGGTGCGACTCAAGCTGGAGCCGGACCGTCTTCCCCGCCCAGGGGGAGAGGTCGGCCTCGCCCGGCTGCCAGGTCTTGGCATCCGTGTGCTGCTCAAAGGCCACTTCGCCGAAGGTGCCGTCCGGCGCGTCAAAGGGGACGACGCGCACGCGGAACGTGACGCCGTCGCTGGAGGGCTCGCCGGGGAACGTGTCGCGGACGGCATTGGCGAAGCGTAGCCGCGCCGGGGCGGCCGGCAGGCTCAGGGCAAACTCGGCCATCACGGTGCCCGGCGCGGCGCGCCAGCAGGGGTGCATGACCAGGGAGGGGCGCCCGTCCGGATGGGCGCACCACCCCGCATAGGAGACCGCCGTGCCCGTGCCGGGATCCGCGCCGTGCCAGTCCGCGGGGGTGGTCAGGGGCGGCTGCCCGAAGACCTGCCAGACCACGCGCCGCGCGGGATAGCGCAGGAGCGCCTTTTCACCCTCCCCGGCGAGGGGCCAGGGCGCCCATTCCTCGGCGCGGTCCGGACGCGGCGGGTCGGGCCGCCGCATCTCCACCATGTGGACGGCGTGGAAGATGATTTTGCCGTCCACGGGCGGCTCAAAGGCCGCCTCGGCGTGCAGGGGGTACAGGGCGTTGTGCGAATCCAGCGCCGGGGTCACAGACGCCTCCAGCCGGAGCGTCTCGCCGGGGGCGACGCTGAAGGGACGGGGCTCCGCCGGGTCCACGGCCCATTGATCCACGCCGCGCATGCGCACGCGCCCGGACACGGGCGTGGTCCCGCCGTTCTCAATCAGCAGGGCGGCGGCAAAGGGGGCGCCCGCCCGTTCGACCACCGCGGGGGCCTCGATGCGGAGCTTCACCGCGCCGGACGAGTCCTCCGGCGGGTTGAAGGCCAGCGCGGGGACGGCGGCCAGCAGGACCAGGACCGGGAACAGGCGCGAAGAGCGGGGCATGTCGGGAGTCTCCAGAGATGGGAGGTATGGAAAAGGGTTAGACGTCCTTCTTCTTGTAGGAGACGACCAGGGCCTGGGGGCGTTCCGTCATGCGGGCGGGCAGGCCCGCGTCCATGAGTTCCGCGCCGGTGAGGGTGGTGGACGCGCCGGTGGAGACATCCGTGAGCTCGTACTCCGCGGCGGGGTCGAGGTCCTTCAGGGGGAGCCGGGCGTCGGTGTAGATGCTCGCGGCGCGGCGGAAGGCCTGCACCATGCCGGCGCCCTCCCCGGGCCGGTTGAACTGCCACGCGATCCACGCGCCCTTGTCCATCGTGTACGGGGTGAGGGGCCAGAAGTCGCCGTAGTAGTTGGCGCTGAGGCCGCGCCACGCGCCGAAGAGCCCGCGCAGGGCGTCGTAGTCAATCTCGCGCACCCGCATGTCGAAGCCGCAGTTGATGCTGGGGGCGGCGTTGCTCCAGAAGGCGTAGGGCTGCACGGGGGTGAGCCCGCCGCCGTAGTACCCGGCGTCCACGCAGCCCACGGTGCCCGTGCCGTGGAAGGGGATCCACTGCGAGATGCCGTAGGTCATGCACTGGTGGCCGACGGGCTCGAAGGCGTAGTCGCTGCGCCACAGGGGCACGGCGCGGCGCATGGTCTCGAGGTCGTTGCGCCGTCCGCCGGAGGCGCAGGAGTCAATGAGCATGTCCGGGTGCCGCCGCCGCAGCTCGTCCCAGTAGGCGAGGTAGCCCGTGACGTGCCGGATTTCGGTGATGCCCTGCCGGTCCTCCGCGTCGTTCTTCCGCCAGAAGTCGAGGGGGTCCATGTTGAAGTCCTGGCGGTAAAGGTCAATGCCCTGCTCCGTGAGGAGCCGGTCCACATGCTCCGTGAGCCATTCGCGGGCCGCGTCGTCGCCGAGGTTGAGCAGGCCGCCCTTCCTGCCGCCGAGGATCCATTCCGGGCGGTTCTCGGCGAGCCAGGTGCCCTCGGCCACGCGTTCCGGCTCGAACCACACGAGGATTTTGACGCCGTTCGCACGGGCGTGGGCGCTGATGGGCTTGAATCCGTCGGGGAAGCGTTTCGGGTCAATCTCCCAGGTGCCCACCTGGGGCCAGCCCTTCTCCTGGATGTACCAGCCCGCGTCCATCCACCAGTAGTCTATCTTGATCTTTTCCTCCAGGTAGCGGTTGATGAACATGATCTGCTTGTCCGCGTCGGCCTTGATCATCTCCTCATAGGCGCGCGAGCTGCACCCCTCCACCATGGGCGCGGGGAGCCGGCCGCCGGGCTTCGGCATGCCGTGGGCCATCATCCAGCGCCGCCAGACGTTCTGCGAGCGGGCGTGGCCGCCCTTCCAGAACTGGAGGACGATGAGGGGAGAGCGCACCTCCTCGCCCGGCAGCAGCTTGAAGCGCGTCAGCTCCTGCCCGGCGGTGACGCGCAGGCCCTTCCCGCCGTCGCGGGCGAAGTCGGCGGCCCACTGGCCCGGCCAGCCCACCACGGCAATGAGGCCGTCGTCCACCGTCGAGGCGATGTTGAAGTACGACATGTCGGTGTTGGTCGGGCGGCCGCCCGCCGCGCCGACGCGCTTGGTTGTCTTCGCCTCCAGCTTCGTCTCCAGGGGGCCGTAGTCGTTGCCATTTGCCGGGGAGCCCACGTTGTGGTGGAGGACGAACTCGCCGGTGTCCCCGCGCTCCAGGCGCAGGTCCAGGGCCTGGATGTTCTCGAGGAGGGGCGTGTCCGCCGCGCCGGTGTTCTTGAAGTGCAGGGTCCACTCCACCGTCGGGAAGTCGCGGTAGGCGATCCCCTCGCAGCGCAGCGCCAGCCCCGTGTCCGGGTCGGTGTAGGTGACCGTGTGGCCTGTGCGCGCGTCGTCTAGGCGGATTTCCGCCCGCTCCACCTTCCAGCCCTGCAGCAGGTCGGCGGAGGGTTTCCCCCCGTAGACGAAGGAAAAGGGCGGCGTGTCGCCGTCCGGCACGACGGGGCTTCCCGGCATGGGCAGCTCGTCCAGCCACAGCTCCGAGCCGTCGGCGAGGGTGACTTTCGCGTCGGCCCACTCCCCCTGGTCGGCGGAGATGCCGTCTCCGGCGTCGCCCATCTCCAGCGTGAACTCCGCCGCGTCCGCGAGGTCCACGGACACGGACACGCCCGGGTCGCCTCCGCGCAGGATGCCCGAGGTGAAGAGGGTCTTTCCCCCGGCCACCACCGAAAAGACCACGGAGCCCCTGCCGCCCGCCGTGTCTCCGTTGTTGTCCATGCCCGCCACGGCGGACAGGGTCTTTGCGGGCCCCGGCAGGCGCACGAGGAGCTTGCTGTTGGCGTGGCCGTAGAGGCCGCGCGCGTGCTCGGTCTCCCCGATGCGCAGGGGTTTTCCAAAGCGCCCGTTCTTCTGCACGGGGTTGTGGTTTTCCAGCACCACGAGGGACGGCGCGGGGGGGAGGGCGGTGTCGCCGGCGAACTTCGCCCGCGCCCAGCGGTCGGCCGTGGCCAGCTCGTCGGGGCTGGGGGAGACGGCCCCCGCCGCGGCGCACAGCACCGCAAGGCCCGTGAACAGCGCTGAAAAGGACTTCATGACAACGTCCTCCCTTGGTGGAAAGCCCCGGGTGCCCGCCCGGCGGCGGACCGGGGACATTATAGCCCCGCGCCCCGGCCGTTCCCATCGCGGCGGGGGAAGAAAAGAAACGCCCCCGCGCCGGAACGCGGGGGCGCAGGCACGGCAGACTACCGGAGGTCGGCGTGGTACTCCTGGAGGGAGCGGATGGCGTGTTTTCCCTCGCGGCGGGCGGCGATGCCGCGGGCGGCGGCCAGGGCCGCGGCGGCGGTGGTGATGTAGGGGATCTTGTTGCGGATGGCGGCCTTGCGGATGTAGGAGTCGTCGGTCGCGCCGTAGCGGCCGCTGGGGGTGTTGATCACGAGCTGGACCTCGCCGTTGCTCAGGACGTCCACGAGGTTGGGCCGCTCCTCGTGGAGCTTGCCGACGGGGTCGGCCTCGACGCCGTTTTCGGCGAGGAAGGCGCGGGTGCCTTTGGTGGCGAGCAGCCGGAAGCCCTGGGCCGTGAGAATGCGGGCGGCCTCCAGCACCACGGCCTTGTCCGCGTCGTTCACGGTGATGAGGGCGGCGCCCTCCAGGGGCAGGCGGGACTGGGTGGCCTCCTGGGCCTTGAAGAAGGCCATGCCGAAGGACTCCGCCAGGCCGAGGACCTCGCCGGTGGAGCGCATCTCGGGACCGAGGACGGGGTCCACCTCGGGGAACATGTTGAAGGGGAAGACGGACTCCTTGACGCCGAAATGGGGGACCACGGCGTTCTTGAGGTTCAGGTCGGCGAGCTTCGCGCCGAGCATGATCTTGGCGGCGATCTTCGCCATGGGGATGTTGCAGATCTTGGAGACGAGGGGCACGGTGCGCGAGGCGCGCGGGTTGGCCTCCAGGATGTACACGGTGTCGTTGTGGATGGCGTACTGGATGTTCATCAGGCCGACCACGCCCAGCTCGACGGCGATGCGGCGCGTGTACTCGCAGATGGTGTCCAGGTGGAGCTGCGGGATGCTGACCGGCGGGATGACGCAGGCCGAGTCGCCGGAGTGGACGCCCGCCTGCTCGATGTGCTCCATGACCGCGGGCACGAAGGCGTCCGTGCCGTCGCAGATGGCGTCCGCCTCGCACTCCGTGGCGTTTTCGAGGAACTTGTCAATGAGGATGGGGCGCTCGGGGGTGACGCCGACGGCGGCGGCCATGTACTGCCGCATCATGTCGTCGTCGTGGACCACCTCCATGCCGCGGCCGCCGAGGACGTAGGACGGCCGCACCATGAGCGGGTAGCCGATGTCGCCGGCGATGGCCAGGGCCTCGTCCACGCTGACGGCCATGCCGGACTTCGGCTGCGGGATGCCGAGGCGCTCCATGACCATGCGGAAGCGGTCGCGGTCCTCGGCGAGGTCAATGGTGTCCCAGGTGGTGCCGAGGATGCGGACGCCCGCCTCGGCCAGCTCGCGGGCGATGTTCAGCGGGGTCTGGCCGCCGAACTGCACGATGGCGCCCTCGGGCTTCTCCTTCTCGTAGATGCTCAGGACATCCTCGACCGTGAGCGGCTCGAAGTAGAGCTTGTCCGACGTGTCGTAGTCCGTGGAGACCGTCTCGGGGTTGCAGTTGACCATGATGGAGTCAACGCCCAGGTCGCGCAGGGCGAAGGCCGCGTGCACGCAGCAGTAGTCGAACTCGATGCCCTGGCCGATGCGGTTGGGGCCGCCGCCGAGAACCATCACCTTGCGCGCGCCCTTTGCGGCGGTCGCGTCGGGGCGGTTGTAGGTGGAGTAGTAGTAGGCCGCGTTCTCCACGCCGCTCACGGGCACGGCGTCCCAGCCCTCCACCACGCCCAGGGCGACGCGCCTGCGGCGGATGTCGGCCTCGGGCACGGCGAGAATCTTCGCCAGGTACTTGTCGGCGAAGCCGTCCTTCTTGGCCTGGACCAGCAGGTCGTCCGGCGGCAGGCCCCCCTTGTGGGCGAGCAGCTTCTCCTCCAGCTCGACCAGCTCCCGCATCTGCTCGATGAACCACGCCTTGATGTGCGTGCGGGCGTGGAGGTCCCCGGTGGTCGCGCCCTTGCGCAGGGCCTCGTACATGATGAACTGGCGCTCGCTGGTGGCCGTGCTGACCAGGCGCAGGAGCTGCTCCAGGGGCTTTTCGTTGAAGTCCTTCGCGAAGCCGAGGCCGTGGCGCCCGGTCTCCATGGAGCGGATCGCCTTCTGGAAGGCCTCCTTGTAGGTCTTGCCCAGGCTCATGGCCTCGCCGACGGCGCGCATCTGCGTGCCCAGCCTGTCCTCGACGCCCTTGAACTTCTCAAAGGCCCAGCGGCAGAACTTGACGACCACATAGTCGCCGGAGGGGGTGTACTTCTCCAGCGAGCCGTCGCGCCAGTAGGGCAGCTCGTCCATCGTGAGCCCCCCCGCCAGCAGCGCCGACATCAGGGCGATGGGGAAGCCCGTGGCCTTGGACGCGAGGGCCGACGACCGCGACGTGCGCGGGTTGATCTCGATCACCACCACGCGGTCCGTCTTCGGGTCGTGGGCGAACTGCACGTTCGTGCCGCCGATGACCTGGATGGCGTCCACGATGGCGTAGGAGTACTTCTGGAGGCGCTGCTGAAGCTCCGGGGAGATGGTCAGCATGGGCGCCACGCAGTAGGAGTCGCCCGTGTGCACGCCCATGGCGTCCACGTTCTCGATGAAGCACACCGTGATCATCTGGCCCTTGGCGTCGCGCACCACCTCCAGCTCCAGCTCCTCCCAGCCCAGCACCGACTCCTCCACGAGAATCTGGCCGACCATGCTCGCCGCCAGCCCGCGCGCCGCGATGGTCCGCAGCTCCTCCAGGTTGTAGACCAGCCCGCCGCCCGTGCCGCCCATCGTGTAGGCCGGCCGGATCACGACCGGGTAGCCCAGCCCCTCGGCGATCTTCTCCGCCTCGGGCACGCTGTAGGCCAGCTCGCTCTTCGGCACCTCGATGTCCAGGCGCGCCATGGCCTTCTTGAACTCCAGCCGGTCCTCGCCCCGCTCGATGGCGTCCAGTTGCACGCCGATCACCTGCACGCCGTACTGGTCCAGCACGCCCGCCTTGTGCAGCTCCAGCGACAGGTTCAGGCCCGTCTGGCCGCCCAGGTTCGGCAGCAGCGCGTCCGGCCGCTCCTTCGCGATGATCTCCGTCAGGCGCGCCACGTTCAGCGGCTCGATGTACGTCACGTCCGCCATTTCCGGGTCCGTCATGATCGTCGCCGGGTTCGAGTTCACCAGCACGATCCGGTAGCCGAGCCTGCGCAGGGCCTTGCACGCCTGCGTGCCCGAGTAGTCAAACTCGCACGCCTGGCCGATGACGATGGGGCCGGAGCCGATGATCATGACCGTCTTGATGTCGTCGCGTCGAGGCATGGCGGGGGGTCTCCTGTGGTGTGCTGCCCGGGAAAGCGCGCGGCCCGGCGGATCGGAGGCCCCGACTTCAGCCCGAAGAGGAGGCGCCCGCCGGCCGCTTTGGCGCGGTAAGATACCACACCGAACCGCCCCGGAGCCAGCGGCAGGCGGCTTCCGGTTCACGGGTCGCCCGCATCCCCCTAATACCAGCCCGAAACGGGGCCTGGGGAGGGGCAAAAGATGCGGCAGACTTGCCGGATAGGGGGCGGTTTCCGGCATGCATCTGCCGGATGGGATGGATGCAGACCGGAGCCGACGCGTTTGCAGGAGCCTCCCGGCATGGGCCGTTGGACTTGTGGAAAGGCCCGTGATGTCCCGGTTTGGGCTCCTTCGCGGGAGTGCGCTTTCCCGGGGGTGAACCGGGGGGGCGCGCGTGCTAGAATGGCCCGGACTAACCACGGAAGGAAACGCCATGTGGTCGTTGAACGCGATTGACTATTCCGTCATCGGGGGGTACCTGCTCGCGCTGGTGGTGCTGGGGCTGGCGCTGGAGCGCATGGCGTCGAGGAGCCTGGACGACTACTTCATCGGCGGGCGCCAGCTTCCGTGGTGGGCCCTGGGCGTGTCGGGGATGGCCTACTTTTTGGACATGACGGGAACGATGATCATCACGTCTTTCCTGTTCATGCTGGGGCCGCGCGGGCTGTTCATCGAGTTCCGGGGCGGCGCGGTGCTGGCGCTGGCGTTCATGATGCTCTGGGGGGGCAAGTGGCACCGGCGGTCGAAGTGCCTGACGGGGGCGGAGTGGATGATCTTCCGGTTCGGCGACGGGTGGGGCGGGCGCTTCGCGCAGTTTGTGATGGCCCTGGGGGGCATTGTCAGCTCCATCGGCATGCTGGCCTACCTGATCAAGGGCTCCGGCCTCTTCCTGACCATGTTCTTCCCCTACTCGCCCCTCACCTGCACGCTGGTGATGATCGGCATCACCTGCGTGTACACCATGATCTCCGGGTTCTACGGCGTGGTGTTCACGGACCTCTTCCAGTCGGGGATCATCGCCCTGGGGGTGGTCATCATTTCGGTGATGGCGGTGATGAAGATCGGCGCGGCGCCGGACTTCGCGGCCATCGCCCAGCAGGTGACGGGGAACAGCCAGTGGATGAGCAGCACGCCGCAGTGGCACACGGAGATGCCGGCGGGCTACGAGCAGTACGAGGCGCTGTTCATGTTCGCCTTCTTCTACCTGATGAAGACCGTTTGCGGTCTGACCGGCGGCGCGGACCCGCGCTATTTCGGCGCGCGCAGCGACCGCGAGTGCGGCCTGCTGACGGGGTTCTGGACCTGCCTGATGACCCTGCGCTGGCCGATGATGATGGGCTTCGCCGCCATGGGCATCCTGCTCGTGCATGACCTGTTTCCCGACCGTTCCGTCATGGCGCAGGCCGCGGACCTGGTCAAGAAGGAGAACCCCGCGCTGGTGAAGGAGCAGTGGGCCGACGCGCTGTCGGACATCACGAACCACCCGGAGCGGCATTCACCGGAGCTGGTGGCGGGGTTGAAGGGCCTTCTCGGGGAGGACGTGTGGCAGAAGAAGCTCATGCTCGTGGGCTTCGAGGGGGGCGTGGACCCCGAGCGCATCCTGCCCGCCGTGCTCCTGTTCAACATCCCGGCGGGCCTGCGCGGCCTGCTGCTTATCGTGCTGCTGGCCGCCGCCATGTCCACGTTCAACGCGACGGTCAACGCGAACACCGGCTTCGTCACGCGGGACATCTACCAGAAATACATCCGGCCGAAGGCGTCCACGCGCGAGCTGATCTATGTGAGCTGGGCCACGGTGCTCGGCCTGACGGCGGTGTCCTTCGTCTTCGCCTACTCCATCGAGAGCATCAACGACATCTGGGACTGGATCATCATGGGGCTCGGCGGCGGGCTCATGATCCCCGCGCTCCTGCGCCTGCTCTGGTGGCGGTTTAACGGCGGCGGCTTCGCCATCGGCACCTTCGTGGGCCTCACCGCCGCCATCGCCCAGCGGTCCCTGTATCCCCAGATGGATTCGCGGCTCCAGTTCCTCTTCCTGGGCGGCGTGGGCCTGGCGGCCTCCATTATCGGCACCTACCTGACCCCGCCCGAGGACTCCAAGGTCGTCGGGCGGTTCTACCGCATCACGCGGCCCTTCGGCGTGTGGGGGCCCTTCCGGAAGGCCCTGCCCGCGGACCAGCGCGCCGCCATGGAGCTGGAGCACCGCCGCGACCTCCTCTGCGCGCCCTTCGCCCTGCTCTGGCAGGTGTGCATGTTCCTCCTGCCCATGCAGGCCGTCATCGGGGCCTGGCGGGCTTTCGGCGTCACCTTCGCGCTCTTCTGCGTGGGCCTGACGGGCATGTACTTTCTCTGGTTCCGCCACCTGCCGAAGGAGAACTACTTCGAGCCCGGCGAGGAGGCCGGCGTCAAACTCGGCCACGAAACCCGCGAGGAGACCGCCTGAGCGGGCGGGGCGGAACCGTTTGTCGGCCGTCCCGCCTGGGCAGGGAGTTCCCGGTCCGCCGTGCGAGGATGACCTTACTTGGAGGGTTTGCCTGATGGGCGGCATGACACGGCAGATGGCCGGATCGCTGGCGGTTCTGGGAATGTGCGCCGGGGCGGTGTGCGCGCCGCCCGCCGCCGAAAGGGACAACTGGTGGGGGGACATCCCCGGGTTCATGGACCGCCAGCGGCATCTGGCCCTGGAGTCCGCCGCCGAAACGCTGAACAGGGTCCCCCCCGCCCCCGGGGAAATCCCCGAGCGGCGCACCGCGCTGCTGCTGCTGGACACGCTGCTGCATGAGCCGGACGCGCCGGAGCAGCCCGCCGTGCAGGCCTTTTTCAGGGACCGCACGCGGGCCGTCGCCGACGCCCTCAAGGGCGGCCCGGTGACGGAGGGCGCGCGGATTTGGCGGCTCTACAACCACGGGTTCATTGTGCGGACCGCCGAAGCCACCCTCGCGTTTGACGTCGTGACGGGCGCGCACCTGGAAAAGGAGGGCTTCCGCCTGCCCGAGGATGTCGTCGCGGACCTCGCCCGGGAGTGCGATATCCTCTTCATCAGCCACCTGCACGACGACCATGCCGACCCCGCCGTGGCGGAGGCCTTCGTCCGCGCCGGGAAACCCGTCGTTGTGCCCGGAAAGCTGTGGGACGACGCCCCCTTCGCCGCCGGGCTGACGCGCCCCGCGCGGGACGCCGGGGCCGCGATGCCCCTGCCCGTGCGGGACGGCGCCGTGCGCCTGGAAGTGGTCACCTTTCCCGGCCACCAGGGGAAGGCGCTGCAGAACAACGTGGTGCTGGTCACCACGCCCGGCGGCCTGGCCTTCGCCCACACGGGCGACCAGTCCAACGACGATGACTTCGCCTGGATAGACAAAGTGGGGGATTCGCGGCGTGTGGACGTGCTTCTGCCCAACTGCTGGTCGCCGGACCTTCCCCGGGTCGTAGCGGGCTTCCGCCCCGCCGTCGTCATTCCGGGGCACGAGAACGAGCTCGGCCACACCCTCGACCACCGCGAGCCCTACTGGATGACCTATCCGCGCCTCGGCGACGCGCTGCCCGGCGCCGTCCTCATGGCCTGGGGCGAGTGCTATTCCTACCTGCCCAAGGACCGGTGACGGGCGGCATTGCCTATCCGTTCAGCGTCCAGCCCTTGCGGTATTCGCGGGCGAGGAGGGCCTGCGCCTCGGGGCAGTTGGTGACCGTGCCGCTTGCGCCGTCGTAGTCAATCTTTTTGCCGGCGCGGTAGGCAACCAGGCCGAGCATCATCATCTCGATCATCTTGCCCGCGTAGTCGAAGTCGCAGGAGGTCTTGAGGTCCCCCTTGCAGGCGTCAAACCATTCGGACTGGAAATTGCCGACGGGCGGCAGGAGCGCGTCCTTCGCGCGCGGGGTGTAGTAGGTGAGGTCGCCGTCCTCGTCGTTGGGGATGAGGAAGCGCCGCTCAAAGTGGGAGACGAGGGTGCCCTTGGTGCCCTTGAACATGGCCCCGTGGTTGATCTTGGCGAGGTTGACGTAGTCGGCGGGCGCTTTGGGCATGTTGCCGCCCTGGTACCACGAGACGGGGACGGCGGGCCGCCACTCGTTGGCCGGGAGGTCCCAGGTCATGGTGAGGGCGACGGGGGTCACCTCGGGGTTGAAGGGGTCGCCCGTGCCCTCGGCGGTGAGGGGCAGGCCCGCCTCCAGGGCGTTCCACACGATGTCCATGGTGTGGCTGCCCATGTCGCCGACCTGTCCCGAGCCGAAGTCCCAGTACATGTTCCACTGGAGGCAGTTGGCGCCGGGCTCGCCGGAGAAGTATTCGGGGCTGTAGGCGTGGAAGGGCGACGGGCCGATCCACAGGTCGTAGTGCAGGTTCTTGGGCGGCTTTCCCTGGCCTGCGGGGTAGCCGGGGCGGCGGAGCTGGCGGTCGCCCCAGGCGCAGACGGACTTCAGCTCGCCCACCGCGCCGTCGCGGATGAGCTCCTGCACGCGGTTGTAGTTCTCGTGGGAGTGGCGCTGCGTGCCGACCTGGGTCGCCAGCTTCCCCTTGTTCTTGAGGTAGGTGGCGCGGACCACGCGGGCCTCCTCCACGGAGTTGGCCAGGGGCTTCTCGCAGTAGACGTGCAGCCCGCGGTTCATGGCCCAGTTGGCGACAAAGGCGTGGGTGTGGTCGGTGGTGCAGCAGACCACGGCGTCCAGGTTCTTCTGGTCGAGGCACTTGCGCCAGTCCACATGGCGCTTCGCCCTGGGGAACTTCTCGGCGGCGAAGTCGAGGTGCTCCTCGTTCACGTCGCAGATCGCCACGACGTTCTCCTTTGCCAGGCCGTCATAGTGCGCGATGGCCCGGCCATACGCGCCGATGAGGGCGATGTTCAGTTTGCTGTTCGGCGTCTCCGCGCCGAAGAGGGCGCCGCCGGGGAGGACCATCAGCCCCGCGCCCGCCGCCGCCGTCCGGAGAAACGCCCGGCGCTGCATCTTGCTGTCCATGGAGAGAGTCCCTTTCCTTGCCGTTGTCAGAACCCGTGCCATCATATCCCGGCCGCCGCCGCGTGTCAATGTCCGCGCATTCCCCCGAATCGCCGGGTAAGACCTCTTGAGAACCGAAGGCGTGGCGGGCACGAGATCGCCGCAGTCGCAGCGGTCCTGCTAGGAAAGCCCTTGTTTTGCCGGGGTCGCCGCCCCCCTGGGAACGCCAATCTCCTGATTGGCACGCGTTTTAGGAGGCCACTCGGGAGATTGGCGTTCCCAGGGGAAGCCTTTCTTCAACGACATCCCCGCCTCCGGCGGTCAGGGGCTCGCGATGACGCGCGTTTTCACGTCATTGCGAACGAAGTGCGGCAATCGCGTGCCCGTCACGGCGCCGACGTGCGCCCATCTTATCCGGCGGTTCGGGCAACGTGTTTGCAGTTCGTGGGGGCTGCCCGGGCGGTTCGGCTGCGGGCTTCCTGCCCGAGTCCCCATGCGTTTAACAGCAAACGATTCCCAAGAGCGAGCAATTGGACGCACCCATTCAATGTGTAACGTCTCTTTTGTATACAACTTCATTCCCCCGGGCGACATCTGTGCAGGGCGCGCACTATTGAGAAACAAGCCCATTAGTGACAAAAAACCCTTGCACATGCAGGCAGATGGTGGTATAGTCACTGGGTCAAGGTTTGTGTGACGGGGTGACAGGTTCTGTGGCATTAAGGGCAGGAAGACGGAGTCTCAGGGCATCCAGAAGGTGGTTGTGTTTGCGGGGGACCGCGGGCAGACGCCGCCATGGCAGGTGTTGTTGACTTCGACAACCATGGGGCGAACGTGCAGTGAACGGAAAGAGCGTCGCGTTTTTTGCGGGGGTGTGTCTTGTCCTGTTTCTGGCCGGCGGCGCGGAGGCGCTGCTTTACGACCAGGACGTGACCTTCGGGGACATCAGCACCGGCCCGTCCGACCCGCAGCGCATGCTGTACGGGAGCGGGACCAACGGGGGGTTCACGGTGGACCGCCGGAACGGGGTGGAGCTGGGTCTGCGCGGCCAGCTTCGTTTCGGGGTGAACAACCAGCCCCAGAACATCTACAACAGCAACGGTGACGGCACCTACAGTTTCCCCACGGGCACGCCGAACCTTGCCCTGCCGCATCCCGAGTGGGCGAGCGAGACCACGCCCGTGTGGTCGGTGGTCTTCGCCATCAACAGCGACCACGAGGACCGGGACGACACGCCGTCCGCCGTGCTGTCCGACTTCACCTACGAGATGGCGGTGGATTTTGACCCGTCCGCGGGCACGGACAACTGGCTGAAGTTTGACCTGATCAACGGCAACAGCCTGTTCTTCCAGCTTGCGGTGCCCGACCACGCCTTCGGCTTCTACTCCCAGCAGAGTCCGGGCATCGTGACCACCACCGCGCCGGACTACATGAACGCGATCGGCACGATGAACATCGCGCACAACACGTCCAACGTGGAGTTCATCAACCTGGACCTGCGCGCCTTCGGCTTTGGCGACTATTCCGGCTTCGACCCCAATGAGCCCGGCATGTACGACGTGTACATCGCCGCGTTTTCCGGCGGTGTCGAGGTGGCCCGCTCGGAAATCACCATTCTGGTGGGCGCCGCCACCGTTCCCGTGCCGGACCTTCTCGGCATGACCCTGGCCGAGGCCCAGACGGCCCTGGAGACGGCGGGGCTCGTGCTGGGCACGGTGACGGAGGAGTTCAGCACCTTCCCCGCGGGCACGGTGCTCTCCCAGGTTTCCGCGGCCGGCACGGAGGTGCCTGTCGGCGTGGCGGTGAACCTGGTGGTGTCCAAGGGCGAGGCGCCCAGGCTGCCCGCGGCGGGCGGGGCCGGTCTCGGTCTCTTGTGCGCGCTGCTGGGCGGCGCGGGGGCGTTTGCCGGGCGCATGCGCCGCACGGACGGGGCGCGCGCGTCCCGATAGACGGAGGAAACCCCCGGCAGCCGTTTGGCGGCCGGTTCGTTGCAGGATTTTGCGGCCGGTCCGCGCACAATGGCGCGGATGCGGCGGCCACAGAGAAAACGGAGGATGACGAAATGCGGAAGAGTTCCCTGCTGCTGGCCGGACTGGTGTTTTTGGGAATGCTGGGCGGGGGCGGCGCGGCCGCCGCGCTGTCGTTCGACGACAACGCCACGTTCGGCGACACCCGGATGCTTTACGGCGCCGGGGAGAACGGCGGGTTCACGGTGGACCGCCGCAACGGGGTGGAGGTGGCCCTGCGGGCGCAACTGCGCTTTGGGGCGAACAACCAGCCCCAGAACATCTACAACAGCAACGGGGACGGCACCTACACGTTCCCCACGGGGACGCCGAACCTCGACCTGCCGCATCCGGACTGGGCGACCATCACGACGCCGGTCTGGAACGTCACCTTCTCGGTGAATCTGGACCACGAGGACCGGGACGGCACGCCGGGGTCGGTCTTTACGGACTACACCTACGAGGTCGGGATGGACTTTGACCCGGACGGCACGGACAACTGGCTGCGGTTTGACCCGATCCGGGAGAACGGCCTGCTGGGCGTCATGGGGGTGCCGGACCACGCGTTCGGGCTGTACACCCAGACGAGCCCGGGCGTCATCGCGACGACCTCCCAGGGATACCTGGACGCCCTGAACACCTTCAACATCACGCAGAACACCACGAACCCCGAGTTCCTCAACATGGACCTCACGTCCTACGGCATGGGGGACTACTCCGGGTTCGACCCGAATGTGGACGGGGTATATGAGGTTTACCTCGCCGTGTTCTCCGGCGCGACGGAGATCGCCCGGTCCTCCATCAAGGTCATCGTGGGCAATCCCCCGATCACGCCCAACGTCATCAACGACACGCAGGAGGAGGCCGAGCAGGCCATTCTGAACGCGGGGCTGACCGTCGGCCCGCCCACCTACCAGCATGACCCGTCCGTCCCCGCCGGAACCGTCATCGGGCAGATTCCCCCGTCGGGCACCGAGCTGGAGCCGGGCCAGGAGGTCATCCTCATCCTTTCCTCCGGCCCCGAGCCCGACTACATCCCCGAGCCGGTCACCTTCGGCGACATCAGCACCGGGCCGTCCGACCCGCAGACCATGCTTTACGGCAGCAACATCAACGGCGCGTTCACCGTGGCCCGCGGAAACGGCGTGGAGATCGGCCTGCGCGCCCAGCTCCGCTTCGACGAGAACAACAACAGCCGCAACATCTTCAACAGCAACAACGACGGCACCTACCGGTTCCCGGCGGGCACGCCAAACCTGGCCCTGCCGCACCCCGACTGGGCCACGACAACGACCCCGGTGTGGAACGTGACCTACGCCATCAACACGGACTACGAGGACCGCGACGGCACGCCGTCCGCGGTGCTCGCCGACTACACCTACGAGGTCGGCATAGATTTTGACCCCGAGGGCACGGACAACTGGCTCCGCTTTGACCCGGTCACCCCAAGCGGCATTTTCACCGCCCTGGGGGTGCCGGACCACTCCTTCGGCCTGTACACGCAGCAGAGTCCGGGCCTGACCGCCGCAACCGAGCCGGACTACGCGGCCCTGGTGGCCTCCACGAACATCCTGCACAACACGTCCAACCCCGAGTTCGTCAATATGGACCTCACGGCATACGGGATGGGCGACTACTCCACCTTCGACCCGAACCAGGAGGGCGTCTACACCGTCTACCTCGCCGCCTTTGACGGGGGCGTGGAGATCGCCCGCACAGAAATCCGCGTCATCATCGAAAACCCGCTGGTCGCCCCGAACGTGACCGGCATGACGCGCGCCGAGGCCGAGACCGCCCTCGCGGCGCTCGGGCTGACGCTCGGGACGGTCAACTACGCCCACAGCGACACGGTGCCCGCGGGCGGCGTGATCAGCCAGAGCCCGCTTCCGGGCGTCGAGATGAATCCGGGCGACGCGGTCTCCGTGGTCCTCTCCTCGGGCCCCGAGCCCTATGTGATCCCCGAGCCCGTCACCTTCGGCGACATCAGCACGGGCCCCTCCGACCCGCAGCAGCTTCTGACGGGCAGCGGCATGATCAACGGCGCCTTCACCGTGGACCGCAACGGCGGGGTGGAGCTCGGCCTGCGCGCCCAGCTGCGCTTCGACGAGAACAACCACGCGCAGAACATCTTCAACTTTGACGGCGCGGGCGTCTACACCTTCGCCCCCGGCACCCCGAACCTGGCCCTGCCGCATCCCGACTGGGCCACCACCACCACGCCGGTGTGGAACATCGTCTTCTCCGTGAACTCGGACGACGCGGACCGTGACGGCACGCCGTCGGCGGTGCTTGCGGACTACACCTACGAGGTCGGGATAGACTTCGACCCGTCCCCGGGCACCGGCAACTGGCTGACCTTTGATCCGATCAGCGCCAGCGGCATGTTCAACGTCCTCGGTGTGCCGGACCATGCCTTCGGCCTCTACACCCAGCAGAGCCCCGGGCTCACCGCGGCGACGGCTCCGGACTATGAGGCCCTGCTAACCTCCACGAACATCGTGCAGAACGCCGCGAACGCCGAGTTCTTCAACTCGGACTTCACCGAGTACGGCTACGGCGACTATTCCGGGTTTGATCCGAACCAGGAGGGCGTCTACACCATCTACCTCGCGGCTTTCGATGACGGCGCCGAGGTTGCCCGCACGGAGATCCAGGTGGTCGTGGGCGCCGCCGCGGCGACCGCGCCCGACGTGGTCGGCCTCCCGCAGGCCGACGCCGCCGCGGCCATCACCGGCGCCGGGTTCACCGTGGGCGCCGTCGCGCACCACTGGAACGACACCGTTCCCGTGGGCGCGGTGGTCAGCCAGGACCCCGCCGCCGGCACGGTCATGGCGGCCGGCCAGGCGGTGAGCCTGGTGGTCTCCGCGGGGCCGCAGCCGCCCTTCGAGCCCGAGCCTGTCACCTTCGGCGACATCAGCGAGGGGCCGAACGACCCCATGCGCATGCTCTACGGCGCGGGGACCAACGGGTCCTTCACCGTCGGCCGGGGCGGCGGCGTCGAGGTCGGCCTGCGCGGCCAGCTGCGTTTCGACGCGAACAACCAGCCCCGCGACATCTACAACAACAACTTCGACGGCACCTACAGCTTCCCCACGGGCACGCCGAACCTGTCGCTTCCGCATCCGACCTGGGCCACCACGACCACCCCGGTGTGGAACGTCGTGCTGGCGGTGAACACGGACTATGAGGACCGCGACGGCACGCCGGCCGCCACGCTGGCCGACTACACCTACGAGATGGGGGTGGATTTCGACCCCACCGCGGGAACGGACAACTGGCTCGTCTTCGACCCCATCAGCTCCAACGGGCTGTTCAACACCCTCGGGGTGCCCGACCACGCCCTCGGCCTGTACACGCAGCAGAGCCCGGGTATCATCGCCACAACCCCGTCGAACTATGCGGCCGCGATTGCGGCGTGCAACATTGCGCAGAACACGGGCAACTACGAGTTCATGAACCTGGACCTGTCCGAGTACGGTTACGGCGACTTCTCCGGGTTTGACCCGAACGAGCCGGGGGTATACAACGTCTACCTCGCCGTTTTTGACGGGGACACGGAGATTGCCCGGACGGAGATCCAGATCCTGGTCGGCGCGCCGATCCTCGCCCCCGATGTCGTCGGCCTGGCGGAGGCGGACGCCGCCGCCGCCATCACCGGCGCGGGCCTGGTCGTCGGCACGACCGACCTGCACTGGAGCGACACGGTGCCCGCGGGCGACGTGGTCAGCCAGGACCCGGCGCCCGACACGGTGATGACCGCCGGCCAGGCCGTCAACCTCATCGTCTCCGCGGGGCCGCAGCCGCCCTTCGAGCCGGAGCCCGTCACCTTCGGCGACATCAGCGTCGGCCCGAACGACCCCATGCAGATGCTCTTTGGGTCGGGCAATGCCAACGGCGCGTTCACCGTTGGCCGGGGCGGCGGCGTGGAGCTGGGCCTGCGCGCCCAGTTGCGTTTCGACGCGAACAACCAGCCGCAGAACATCTTCAACAGCAACGGCGACGGCACCTACAGCTTCCCGACTGGAACGCCGAACCTTGCGCTGCCGCACCCCTCCTGGGCCTCCGAAACCACCCCGGTGTGGGGGCTTGTCTTCTCGGTGAACACGGACGACGCGGACCGCGACGGCACCCCGTCCTCCGTCCTCGCCGACTACACCTTCGAGGCGGGCGTTGATTTTGACCCCGCGGGCACCGGCAACTGGCTGGTGTTTGACCCCATCAGCGACAACGGGCTCTTCAACACCCTGGGTGTGCCCGACCACGCCTTCGGCGTCTACACGCAGCAGCATCCCGGCCTCACCGCCGCGACGCCCGCGGAATACACCACGCTGCTGGCCTCGGCCAACATTGTGCAGAACGCCGCCAACTACGAGTTCCTGAACATGGACCTCACCGAGTACGGCTACGGAAACTACACCGGTTTCGACCCGAATGTGCCCGGCGTGTACACGGTCTATCTCGCCGCCCTTTCCGGCGGCGTGGAAGTCGCCCGCACGGAAATCCAGGTGGTGGTCGGCGACGTGATCAGCGTGCCCGCCCTTGCCGGGATGACGGTGGAGGAGGCGGAAACCGCCCTCACCACCGCGGGCCTGATTCTTGGCACCGTCACCCCGGTTTACAGCGACACGGTGCCGGCCGGCGAGATCATCAGCCAGGATCCCGTCGCGGGCGCCGCGGCGGGCGCCGGCGACGCGGTGAGCGTCGTGGTCTCCCTGGGGCCCGAGCCGGTGGCCGTGCCGAACGTGGTCGGCATGACGCAGGCCGCCGCCGAGGCGGCGTTTGCAGGCGCGGGGCTGACGCTTGGCGCGGTGACGGAGTCCTACAGCGACACCGTCCCGGCGGGCCAGGTGATGAGCCAGACGCCTGCGGCGGGCACGGAAGTGCTTCCGAACACGGCGGTGGACATCGAAGTCTCGCTCGGGCCGGCGCCGGTGGCCGTGCCCGATGTGGTCGGCATGACGCAGGCCGCCGCCGAGGCGGCGCTTGCGAGCGCGGGGCTGACGCTTGGCGCGGTGACGGAGTCGTACAGCGACACCGTCCCGGCGGGCCAGGTGATGAGCCAGACGCCGGTTGCGGGCACGGAAGTGCTTCCGAACACGGCGGTGGACATTGAAGTCTCTCTGGGTCCGGCGCCGGTGGCCGTTCCCGATGTGGTGGGCCTGACGCAGGCCGCCGCCGAGGCGGCGCTTGCAAGCGCGGGGCTGACGTTGGGCGCGGTGACGGAGTCGTACAGCGACACCGTCCCGGCGGGCCAGGTGATGAGCCAGACGCCTGCGGCGGGCACGGAAGTGCTTCCGAACACGGCGGTGGACATTGAGGTTTCTCTCGGTCCGGCGCCGGTGGCGGTTCCGAACGTGGTCGGCCTGACGCAGGCCGCCGCCGAGGCGGCGCTCACGGGCGCGGGCCTGACGCTTGGCGCGGTGACGGAGTCGTACAGCGACACCGTCCCGGCGGGCCAGGTGATGAGCCAGACGCCTGCGGCGGGCACGGAAGTCGCGCCGGGCACGGCGGTGGCCGTCGAGGTTTCGCTTGGTCCGGCGCCGGTGGCCGTGCCCAACGTGGTGGGCCTGACGCAGGCTGCCGCCGAATCCGCGCTTGCGGGCGCGGGGCTGACGCTTGGCGCGGTGACGGAGGCCTACAGCGCCGTCGTCCCGGCGGGCAATGTGATGGGCCAGACGCCTGTCGCGGGCACGGAAGTGGCCCCCGGCACGGCGGTGGACATCGAGGTTTCGCTTGGTCCGGCGCCGGTTGCCGTTCCCAACGTGGTGGGCCTGACGCAGGCCGCCGCCGAGGCCGCCCTTGCGGACGCGGGCCTGGTGCTGGGCGCGGTGACGGAGTCTTACAGCGCCACGGTTCCGGCGGGCGAAGTGATGAGCCAGACGCCGGCGGCGGGCACGGAACTCATTCCGGGCGCCGCAGTGGACATCGAGGTTTCGCTTGGTCCGGCGCCGGTGGCCGTGCCGAACGTGGTTGGCCTGACGCGCGCGGCGGCGGAGGCGGCGCTCACGGGCGCGGGGCTCACGCTGGGCGCGGTGACGGAGGCCTACAGCGCCGTCGTCCCGGCGGGCGAGGTGATGAGCCAGACGCCGGTTGCGGGCACGGAAGTCGCGCCGGGCACGGCGGTGGCCGTCGAGGTCTCTCTCGGTCCGGCGCCGGTTGCCGTGCCGAACGTGGTTGGCCTGACGCGCGCGGCGGCGGAGGCGGCGCTCACGGGCGCGGGCCTGACGCTCGGCGCGGTGACGGAGTCTTACAGCGCCACGGTTCCGGCGGGCAACGTGATGAGCCAGACGCCGGTTGCGGGCACGGAAGTCGCGCCGGGCACGGCGGTGGCCGTCGAGGTCTCGCTCGGTCCTGCGCCGGTGAAGGTGCCCTATGTGGTCGGCCTGACCCGCACGGCGGCGGAGGCGGCGCTCACGGGCGCGGGCCTGACGCTCGGCGCGGTGACGGAGTCCTATAGCGCCACGGTTCCGGCGGGCAACGTGATGAGCCAGACACCGGTTGGGGGCACGGAAGTGCTTCCGGGCGCGGCGGTGGCCATTGAGGTGTCGCTGGGGCCGGATCCGTCCGGCGACCGGCCGGTTCCGAATGTCGCCGGTCTGACGCGGGCGGAGGCGGAGGCCGCCTTTGCGGCCGCCGGACTCACGCTTGGCGCGGTGACCGAGGCGTACAGCGAAATCCTTCCTGCGGGCGTGGTCGTCAGCCAGAATCCGCCGGCCGGCACGCAGGCCGCCCCGGGGACGGCTGTGAGCATTGTCCTCTCGAAGGGGCCGGCCCCCATCCGGGTGCCGAACGTGGTCAACCGGACGCGGGCCTCCGCGGAGGGCGCGATCACCGCCGCCCGCCTGGTTGTGGGCACGGTGACCGAAGAGTACAGCGCGACCTTCCCGGCGGGCCGGGTGATCTCGCAGAATCCCGCGGGCGGCGTTGAGGTCGGGGCGGGGTCCGCGGTGGACCTCGTGGTCAGCAGGGGTCCGCGGCCCACGGCCGTGGAGGTTCCGGACGTGACCGGCCTTGCGCGTTCGGCGGCCGAGGCGGCGCTGACGGCGGCGGGCTTTGCGGTCGGCGCGGTCGCGGAGGAGTACAGCGGCGTTGTCGCCGCCGGCGCCGTGGTGCGCCAGGATCCTCCGGGACGCGTGTCCGCGGAACCCGGCACCCCGGTGGCCCTGTCGGTGTCGCTCGGGGCGGACCCCGAATCCGTCGAGACGGCCCGGGAACTGCTGGCGGAGGCGTTTGAGGCGCTTGACGCCGACGGCAGCGGCGCGCTGACCCTCGCCGAGGCGCGGGAACGCATCTGGAACATGACCCCGCTTCTCTTCGCCGCGCTGGACGTCAACGGCGACGGCGTGCTTGACCGCGACGAGCTGGAGATCGGCGGCTGCGGCGGCTGCGGCGGGTGCGGGAAGGCCGGCCTGTCCCCCACCTCGCTGAAGAGCCGTCTGGGCGACCTGTTCCTCGGGGCGCTGTCCCTGGTGGTGCTGGGCGCCGTGTCCCGGGTTGGACGCGGGTAACTGCTGGAACGGATTTTCGCCCGCCGCGCGGTCCCGCGCGGCGGGCGAAAAAATCCGGCAAAAAAGGGAAGCATTTTTGCGCGCTTTCTGTTATAATGCCGGTTGCTTTGGGACGGCCACTGTGCGGCCGTTTCGGAATTGCACGTCGATCAGCTCCTGTGGTGTCTTTGTGAATTTGCACTCCGTCAGCGCTGACCCGACTGCCCAGACACCCGGGCGGAACGCCCGAACCGAACAAGGAGTTGATCGGTATGAACATTTTCGTGGGTAACCTTTCCTTCAACACGCGTGAGGAAGATCTTCGGGAGGCCTTCGAGGCCTACGGTCAGGTCTCCTCGGCCCGCATCATCACGGACCGCGAAACCGGCCGCTCGCGCGGGTTCGCCTTCGTTGAGATGCCCAACGGCGACGAGGGTTCCGCCGCGATCGCCGCGCTTGACGGCCGCGACATGGACGGCCGCGCGCTGAAGGTCAACGAGGCGCGTCCGAAGGAAGAGGGCGGCCGCGGCGGCGGCGGCGGCGGTTACCGCAGCGGCGGCGGCGGCGGCGGCGGTTACCGCAGCGGCGGCGGCGGCGGTGGCGGCGGCTACCGCGGCGGCGGCGGCGGTTCGCGCTACTAGGCGCAAGCCCAGCAGACATCCCGCGGCCGGGCATCCCAAACGGTGCCCGGCCGCTTCTTTTTTT
>JAPXRP010000049.1:0-23991 GCA_033813475.1 Candidatus Hydrogenedentota bacterium | reverse complement strand
GGGGAGGCCGCTTCAACTTTCCGGGACATCCCCCAAAATTTTGCCCAGACCACTTCCCTGCAAACAAAAGCCCCCGAAGACAAAACACTTACGACGGCGTACCGTCATTTCTTGGGGGAAGTCCTGGGAGAGGCGGGGGCGTTGCGCGCCTTTCCCCCGTCGGGTATGCTCTCCCTGGGTCCGGAAAGGAGCATCGGCATGAACCACGGCAGGCTGGGGAGGCGCGGTTTTCTCCGGGGAATGGCGGCTGCCGCCGCGTTGGGCGCGGCGGGGAGTGTGACGGCGGCCGTGGAGCCGCCCGCGCCGCGCCCCATGAAGGTCATCCTGTGGTGCTGGGACGCGCGGATGACCTGGGACGACGAGCCCGAGGCGGTCAGCCGGAAGATGGCGGCCTCGGAGCAGGCCTTCCCCTACGGGAAACGTCCGGAGTCCTTTCTGACAGGCTTCAAACGCCTCGTGGACTACGCTTCCCGGACCGGGGTTCACGCGGTCATTGTCTGGGGTTTTCTCCGCGACGCCCACGGCGGCGTGAAGGCGGCCAAGGAGCTGGCGGAATACGCCCGGGACCACGGCGTGGCGATTCTTCCGGGGGTGGGCCTGTGCGCCTACGGCGGTTACTACTACGAGGGGGACCACCCCTTCAACCTCTCCACCTATCTGCGGAAGCACCCCGAACGGGCCAGCACCGCCTTTGAGGATGGGGGCGGCCGTGAGGTGACCCCCGTGCTCGACCCGTCCCTCCCGGAGAACCAGGCGTGGTGGCGGGACGGGCTGGAGTGGATGCTGGAAACCTTCGCCATTGGCGGCGTGAACTTCGAGATGGGCGACTTCATTGTCAACCCGTCCGAGGGCGCGGTCCGCGCGCGGGCGGGGCTGGGCTTCGAGACCAACGGAAACCTGATGGACTGCGTGGTGGCCACGCGCGGCCTGCTGCGCCACGCCCTCGCCGCGAAGCCGGACGGACTTTTCATCAACAGCACCTACCGCGGGTACCACCGCATCGTGTCCTTTCCCGCCATGCCCCATGTGAACGCGGTGCCCCCGGAAACCGTCTGGCAATACACCCTCGACGAGATGGTGCGGAAACCCGGATTCCCGGAGGAATTCGCGGGGGCGCCGGAACACCGCCGCTACGGATACCTCCACTGGTTCAACACTTCCACCCGCACGGAAGGCCGGGATTACATGGCGGACATTGCGAGGGTGTACCCCGGGGCCGCGCGGCTGGGCTTCGAGTTCATCGGCACCTATGGCGAGCTGGGGGTCCAGGGGAACCCCACCGCCGACCGCAACTACCGCGCCCAGGTCGCCTGGGCGCAGAATCCGGCCCTTTCCCCCGAGGATTTCGCATAGGGGAGGGCGGAGCGAATTGTCCGCTTAAAAAGAATGGCGCGCCCAACAGGACTCGAACCTGTGGCCTCTTGCTCCGGAGGCAAGCGCTCTATCCAACTGAGCTATGGGCGCGAACGGGTAGAGTTTATCACAGGTTCTGATCCTGAGTCCATTGGGGAAAGGCGGCGTTCAGCTCCTGCTCCAGTTTTTCTACGCCCAGCAGGGGGGGCAGGCAGGCGTTCTGACGGCATATCCGCACCGCCACGCGGTCTGGGGGGATGCCGGTCCTGTCTGTTTGCAGGGTGAGGTTTGGCAGGAAAGCCCGGTGGACGGCGCGGAGCGCCTCCGCGCCGGGCATGCCCGCCGGGTCCGGAGCAAGTGTGATGTCCACCGGGGACGCGTGCAGGAAGTCCGCCGCGCACAGAAGGCCCAGCCCCGCGTGGGGCACCCGGCCGACCATCGCCAGCCCGGCGTTCAGCGTCGCTTCGGCAATCTGATGGGAGGCATGGTCCCCCGTGTGGCGGGAGAGGCGTTCCAGCAGCAGCACGGCAAGGGTGTTGCCCGAGGGCTCCACGTTGTCCTGAAAGGTTTTTGTCCGCACGAGGGCGTCCGTGGTTTCGGCGGGAATGTCGAAGAAACCCGGCGCGGCGGTGTCATGGAAACGGGCCACCAACTCCCGCGCCAGAGACGCGGCGAGGTCCAGGTATTCGCGCTTTAGCGTGGCCTCGTGCAGGTCAAGACACCCGAGCCCCAGGGCGGCGTAGTCCTCCAGACCGCCGGGGCCGGAACAGCGCCCCCGGAACCAGGTGCGCCGGAGCATTCCGTCCACGATCATCTCGGAAGAGATGAACCGGACGGCCTGTTCGGACGACGCGATGAAATCCGGCTCGTCCAGCGCGGCCCCGGCGCGCGCCAGGGCGGAAATCATCAGGCCGTTCCATGAGGCGACGCATTTCTCGTCCCGTCCCGGGCGTACCCGCCGCTCCCGCACGGCGAAGAGAGCCTCTCGGCACTTCGCAAGCCGCGTCTGGAGTGTATCGGCGGCCAAACCGGTCTTGCGGGCCAGTTCGTTGTCCGTGAGCGCGCGGAACAGCGTGTTCTTTCCGGTGTGGGCCTCCTCCCAGGACGGGAAATTGCCTTCGGGCCGGACGTCATAGGCGGCGCTGAACAGGGCGGCCTCCTCCGGTCCCAGCAGGTCCCCGATCTCCGCATGCGTCCACAGGTAAAACGCGCCCTCCCCGCCCGCGCTGTCGGCGTCCTCGCTGGCGTAATAGCCGCCCTCCGGCGCCTGCATGTCCCGCAGGACGTACCTGAGCGTGCCGCGCGCGACTTCGGCCCAGCGCGTGTCTCGGGTGAACTGGAAGGCCTCCGTATAGGCGGATGCCAGCAAGGCGTTGTCGTAGAGCATCTTCTCGAAGTGGGGCACCCGCCATTCGTTGTCCACGGCGTAGCGGTGGAATCCCCCGCCGAGGGGATCGTGGATGCCGCCGCGCGCCATGCGGTCCAGCGTGCGGAGCGCCATGTCCGCGGCGTGCCGGTCCCCGGTGTCCGCCGCGCGGCGCAGCAGGAACCGCACGGCGCTCCCATTGGGAAATTTAGGCGCGCCGCCCCAGCCGCCGTCCTGTGAGTCAAAGGCGCCGGACAGGTGGGAAAGCGCGGCGGAGGCGATCTTGTCCGTGGCGGGGACGTGCGCGCGCCCCGGTTTCGGCGCCAGCATCACCCGCAGGTTCTCCGTCAGTTTCTCCGCCGACTCCTCAACGGCGGCGCGGCTGTCCCGCCACAGTCCCGCGATGGATTCCAGCACCCGGCCAAAGCCGGGGTGACCCCGCGTGTCCCGGGGCGGGAAATAGGTGCCGCCGTAAAAGGGCTTGAGGTCCGGCGTCAGAAACACCGACAGCGGCCAGCCTCCCGAGCCCGTCATGGCGGCCACGGCGGTCATGTAGATGTTGTCCAGGTCCGGCCGCTCCTCCCGGTCCACCTTGACGGCGACAAACGACGCGTTGAGCAGCGCCGCGATGCGCGGGCTCTCAAAGGACTCCCGCTCCATGACATGGCACCAGTGGCAGGCCGCATAGCCGATGGACAGAAAGACCGGCTTGTCCTCCCGCCGCGCCTTCTCAAGCGCCTCCTCCCCCCAGGGATACCAGTCCACGGGGTTCGCGGCGTGCTGAAGCAGGTACGGGCTGGCCGCGCCGGCCAGGCGGTTGCGGTGCGGGGAACGGTTGTTGGAGTCCATGAAACGCCCTTTTTCCCCAAAGGAACAGCCGCAATGGCGGAATGCTTCCGCGATGGCGCGGGGGAGGGAAGGGGGCTGGGAGGGTTATGCGGCCTTCTGCCCGCGCCGGCGGCGGAGGCGTGGGAGGATTTCCCAAAGGACGAGGGCGGCGGGCGCGCCGTAGAGCAGGCCCAGACCCCACCAGCTTCCGGTGAATCCGGTGAAGTCGCGGCGGCGCTCCCAGGGCCACCAGACGGCGCAGACACGGCCCAGCAGGTGGTCCCGGGGCACCCATCCGTAGACGCGGCCGTCGCGGCTGGCGCCGCTGTTGTCGCCGAGGCAGAGATAGTGGCCCCCGGGGACGACGCTGAGGTCCGGGGTGTCCATGACGCCGTAGACCATGCGGGGCATGGAGAGCAGCGTCAGGTGGCGGACGGTGTTGAGGGACTCGCGGCTGAGGCCTTTGCAGATTTCCCGCATTTCATCCAGGGTCAGCGCGGCGACGTCGCGGTCCCTCACGGCGGGGTGGAAGCGGCGCATGTCGCGGTAGAGCTGCTGGACGGGCTCGTGGCGGGGGTTGAGGATGTCGAGGGGCTCGTTCTTTTTGGCCAGCATCAGGAACTGGCGCAGAAGAACCTCCTTCTCCAGCACCCACTCGGTGGTGTATTTGACCGTTTCCTGGATGTCCTCCGGCAGGGGTGTCTCCTCGCCGTTGACAAACACCTTCCCATTTTTCAGCAGGACTTTTTCGCCGGGCAGCCCCACGATGCGCTTCACGAGCACCGGGAACGGGGAGTCGGGCTCCACGGACCGGAAGACCACAATGTCCCAGCGTTTCGGCGCGGCCCAGTTCCAGAGGCGAATTGTGGTGAAGGGGATGCGCGGGCCGAAGAGCAGCTTGTTGGCGATGACGCGGTCGCCGCCGCGCTCGCTGCCGTGCAGGGTGGGCTCCATGGAGCCGCTGGGGATGACGTACTGGTCGAAGAGGCAGCCCTTGGTCACGAAGACGGCGGCGACGACGCCGATCCACGCCAGGAGGTTGCGCCGGTTCCACGGGCCGGTGAACACCTGAACCCACAGCACCCAGCGGGGGGGCGCGGTGCGGGGCGTGTCCGCCGCCGGGGCGTCTGGGGCGTCGCCGCTGATCAGGTGTCCTCCTCGTTGACCTTGAGGAGCGCCATGAAGGCCTCCTGGGGCACCTCGACGGTGCCCACCTGCTTCATGCGCTTCTTGCCCTCCTTCTGCTTTTCGAGGAGCTTGCGCTTGCGGGTGATGTCGCCGCCGTAGCATTTCGCCGTGACGTTCTTGCGCACGGCCTTCACGGTCTCCCGCACGATGATCTTGCGGGAGATGGCCGCCTGGATCGCGATCTCGTACTGCTGCCGGGGGATGAGCTTGCGCAGCTTCGACGCCAGCGCCCGGCCCAGGTACACCGAGTTGTCCCGGTGGACGATGGTGGAGAGCGCGTCTATGACGTCGCCGTTGAGCATGATGTCGAGCTTCACGAGGTCGCCGGGGCGGTTGCCGATGATGCGGTACTCCAGGGACCCGTAGCCGCGGGTGCAGGACTTCAGCTTGTCGTAGAAGTCAATGACGATCTCCGCCAGCGGCATCTGGTAGACCGCCATGCAGCGTTTCCCGTCAATGTAGTCCACCCGCACATGGATGCCGCGCTTCTTCTTGCACAGCTCGATGACTGTGCTCAGGTACTGCGTGGGGCAGAGGATGTCCGCCTCGATGTACGGCTCCTCGATCATCTGGATCTCGCCGGCCGGCGGCATCTGCGACGCCTTCTCGATGACCGTCACGGCGCCGTCCGTCGTGGTGATGGTGTACGCCACGTTCGGCATGGTGACGACGAGGTTCATGCCGAACTCGCGCTCCAGCCGCTCCTGGATGATCTCCATGTGCAGCAGGCCCAGGAAGCCCAACCGGAAGCCCAGCCCGAGGGCGTCGCTGCTGTCCGCGTGGTACTGGAACGAGCAGTCGTTCAGGTGCAGCTTGTCCAGCGCGTCGCGCAGCTCCTCGTAGTCCGTCGCGTTGGCGGGGTACATGCCCGAGAAGACGACGGGCTTCACCTCCTCGTAGCCCGGCAGCGCCTCCGCCGCGGGCTGGTCGAGCGCCGTGAGCGTGTCGCCGATGCGGGTGTCCTCGAGGGTCTTGATGTTGCAGATCACATAGCCGACCTCGCCCGCCGCCAGCTCGTCGCAGGGCACCATCTCCGGCTTGAGCGTGCCGATCTCCACCGCCTCGTAGCGCATGTCGGTGGACATCATCAGCACGCGCTGCCCCCGGCGCAGCACGCCCTCCTTCACGCGCACGAAAACGATCACGCCGCGGTAGATGTTGTACACGGCGTCGAAGATCAGCGCGCGCAGCGGGAGGTTCCGCTCCCCCTTCGGCGCGGGAATGCGGCTGACGACCGCCTCGAGCACCTCCGCGGTGCCGAGCCCCGTCTTGGCGCTCGCCATGATGGCGTCGTCCGCGGGCAGGCCGATGACCTCCTCGATCTGCTGCCGCGTTCCGTCCACGTCCGCCGCCGGCAGGTCCACCTTGTTGAGGACCGGGATGATCTCCAGGTTCTCCGCCACGGCCTTGTAGGCGTGGGCGAGGGTCTGCGCCTCCACGCCCTGGGCCGCGTCCACCACCAGCAGCGCGCCCTCGCACGCCGCCATGGCGCGGGACACCTCGTAGGAGAAGTCCACATGCCCCGGCGTGTCAATGAGGTTGAGGACGTACTCCTGGCCGTCCGCCGCGGTGTGATTCATGCGCACGGCCACGGACTTGATCGTGATGCCGCGCTCGCGCTCGATGTCCATGTTGTCGAGCGTCTGCTCCCGCATGTTCCGGCCCTCGATCGTGTGGGTGCTCTGGAGGAGCCGGTCGGCCAGGGTGGATTTCCCGTGGTCAATGTGCGCGATGATGCAGAAGTTGCGGATGTTTTCCCGGGGTACGCTCATTCATTCCTTTCTTCAGGCGTCCGCCGGCCGGACGCCTCCCGAAACCTGGCGCAGCACGCGCAGGCTCCGGAAATCCGTTTCCAGCTGCCCGGCCGTGAATCTGGCCATCAACTCAAACACCGCCTCCGCCGGCGGGCCGGCGGCGGGCGGCGCGCCCTCCGAGGCCATCCGGCCCAGGGCCGCCACCTCCTCGGGACCCACCCGCCGGTTCCCCAGGGTCTCCGACAGGCCGTGCTCCCACGAAAACCAGCGCGCCGCCTCCGGGCCGCGGCCCGTGTCGGCGCACGCGGCCAGCTCCGGGGACAGCCCCAGCGCCGCCAGCAGGCGGTACGCCGCCAGCGCGGCGAGGCCGCGCAGGTTGTCCGGGGCGGACTCCAGCGCGCGCAGCCCGTCCACCAGCGCCGCGTACAGGACCTCCGACGGGGCGTCCTCCCCCGCGGCATGCAGGCAGATCTCCAGCAGAAACGCGGCGTGGGCGAAACGGTCCAGGTCGCGCTTCAGGCCGGCCCAGGCATCCAGCGGGGAAACCTCGCCGAGCGTCTGGACCGAGCGCCCGTCTTTCCAGTAGCAGACCAGCTCCACGCGGTTAAACGTGTCCAGCATCGGCGCGAGGGCGCTTTTCCTGCCGCGCATGCCCTTGGCCAGGCACGCGATCCGCCCCCGGTCCGGCGTGAGAAAACTGACGATCGCGCTGGTGTCGCCAAAGTCCACCTTGCGCAGCACTATGCCTTCGGTTTTGAGCTGGGACAATCCCGCCTCCAGCGTTGGGGGTGCTGGCCGCCTCGGTTCGGAAACACGCGCCAAAATCATACCATTGCGCCCCTCCAAGGCGCAAACGGACCGGGGCGCGGGGGGCCGTATTTCGCCGAAGAACAGGGCGGGAACCGGGAACGGGAAAGGGTATCCCGTGCGGGCTGGCGGCTCACTGCCTTTCTCTTTGTCCACCCCGTCCACTCCGTCCACCCGGTCCACATCGCCCCCCGCATTCCCCCGCTCCCCCGGCCTGCGGTACACTATCCGAACCTCCCCGGAAAAACGGGGTCTTAACCGGAAAGGAACGCACCATGACAGCGCCCCCGGGCGGGGCGGAAGCGCCCGCCGCCCTTGATGACAAAGACCTGGTTTCGCGCGCCGCGGACCGGGACATGGAGGCCTTCGCCGAGTTGATGCGCAGACACCAGAACCCCATACACGCCCTGGCGTGGCGGCTCACGGGAAACCATGAGGATGCCCGCGACCTCTCGCAGGAGGCTTTTCTGCGCGCCTGGAACAGTCTGGGCGGGTTTCGGGGCGACGCGGCCTTCGGCACATGGATGCACCGGATCGTCGTCAACCTCTCGCGGAACTTCCACCGCGACCGGACCCGCAAAGGACGGGATCGGGAGGTCGCGGCGGGAAACCCCTTTGACGAGGACGCCCCGATGCGCGAGGCCGTCTCCGGGCCCGCCGCCTCCCCTGCGGGCAACGCCGAGGCGGGGGAACTGCGCGAGGCCCTGGAGCGGTGCCTGGGCGGGTTGACGCCGGAGTACCGCGAGGCTTTCGCCCTGCGGGTGCACGGGGAGCTGGACTACGCGGCCATTGCGGAGGCGCTGGACTGCCCCGTGGGCACCGTGAAATCGCGCATCAGCGAGGCGAGGCGCCGGCTGGCCCTCTGTCTTCAACGCCACGGCGTGCTGGAAGGAGACCGGACATGATTTCCCAGGAGATGCACGAGCAACTGTCCGCCTATTTGGACGGGGAGCTGGACGCCGAAGCCCGGAAGGAAATGGAGCGTTTGCTGGAGGAGCATCCGGAACTCCGCGCCGCCCTGGAGCAGATGCGCCGTGTGGACGACCTCGTCCGGCGCGCGGCGCCGGAGGCGCCCGCGGACCTGGTCCGCGACACCCTCCGCGAGATTGACGAGGCCGCCCCCACCCGGGTGAAGGTGCGCTTTCGCGGGGCCGACGAGGCCCCCCGGCGGCGCAGCCCCGCCCAGTATCTGGCCGCCGCCGTGATGCTCTGCGCGGGCATGGCCGCGCTGTACTTCTACCAGACGCAGTCCGCCCGGTCCCCGCGCGACGCGGAGATGCTCATGGCGCGGGAGGCCGGGGAGGCGCCTGCCCGACCGCCCGCGCCGGAGGGGGAGAAGAATGAAGTCTTTCCGGTGCTGCTGGTGGAGGAGTCGCCGAAGGGCGTGGCTGCGGCGAAGGCGGCGCCCGCAGCGGCGGCCCAGGACATCGCCGCCCCGGCGGAAACCGTTGCGGATGCGGACAGGGCACAGGCTGAAGCCCTGCCCCAATCCGCCCCGCCCGCCCCGGGAAGCGGGGGAGGGGCGTCCGCCGCCCCGCAGGAGGCCGCCCCCCTGGCCGAGGCCGCGAGCGCGGAACCAAGCGCCCCGACAAAGGTCACGCGAAATCGCAGCCTGTTGTCGAAGTCCTCCGCGCCAGAGGCCAAGGAAGCGGGCCGGGGCCAAACCTCTCCCACCGCCCCCGCCCCCGCGCCTGCGGCCGCCCCGGCGGCCTCCGCTGCGGGACAGGACCGTCCGCCCGCCCCCGCGCAGTCCCCCGCCACCCCCAAGCCCGGCCCGCCCGACAGCGGCGGATCGTTCGGCCCCGGCGTGGCCCTCGGCCGCGTGGTCGAAGGCAAAGTCTTCCTTCAGACCCCGGACGGATGGATGGAGCGGGGCTACGCGGGCGAGAAGGTCACCGAGCTCTCCCGGGGTGATGACGCCTTCAAGAAACTGCTTGCCGAACACTCCGCAGTGGACAAGATCAGCGCCCTGGGCGGCGTCGTGCTCTTCCGTTTCGACACCACTTGGTACCACCTCACCGGCGGGGAGGCCAACTCGGCGAATTAACCCTGGCTCCCTCCGCGCTCCTGCAGGGCGCGGCGGACGCGCTCCATGGCGGCGGCGATGTTTTCCGGGCCGAGGGGCACGCGCTCGACGAGGGCGCGGTCCACGAAGTAGAGGAGGCCCTCGTCCGGCGCGGCGCCGGTCACCTGGCGCACGGCCTCGGCGTAGAGGGCCAGTTGCAGGCTGTAGCGTTCGCGTTTTTCCGCGTTCGGCGCGCCGGTCTTGTAGTCGAGCACCGTGCCGTCGCCGAGCAGGGCGTCTATGGTTCCCCGGATCAGGTGCCCCTCGAAGGGCAGGAGGAAGGGCAGCTCGCGGCGGAACGCCGCGTCGGCGGCGAGGCGCGCGTGAAGCGCATCCTCCCGGAACCGCTCCGCCATGCGCGCCAGTTGGGCGCGCAGCGCCTCCCGCTGTTGCGGGTCGAAGTCGCTCTCGTCCAGCACCCGGTCCGGCAGGTCCGCGTTGTTCCCGGCGAAGTCCCACAGCTCGAAGAACCGGTGGACCGCCGTACCCCGGTCCATGGCGAACTCCTGGTCCGGCGGGGCGGGGGGCGTTTCGGTCGTGGCGGTGTCCCGCGTGTGGTCCCCGGCGTCTTTCTCCGCGCCGCCCTCGCCGCCCAGAATCCAGTTGAGCACCGCGGACACGGAGACCGTGGTTCCCGCGCGCCCGGGGGCGGCAAAGGGCGCGATGCGACGGCGCAGGGCGTCCAGGTCGGGCGTTTCCCCCCGGTCCGGCGTCGGCGCGGGACCGCAGGGGGCGGGGATCTCCCGGCGCACGACGGCCTTCCAGTGTCCGCCGACGACCTCGCCGCCGTGCGGCTTCTCGGCGAGGCAATAGGCGGCGTTAAAGTGGCCGAACCAGGTGTCCTTGGCGGCCTTGGGGTGTCCGCACAGCACGAGGTGGTCCCGCGCGCGGGTCATGGCGACATACAGCAGCCGCGCGGACTCCTCGTCCTCCCCGCGTTGGGCGGTCAGCTGGATCGCCCGGACCAGCACGGGCCCGGGGGCGTCCTCTTCCTTGTCCTCCAGATCGCCGCCGCCCAGCGCCGCGCCGATGTCCCGGTGCAGGTGCAGAGGGCCGGAGGCGTTCGGTCCCTTCTTCTGGGCGCACAGGTCCGGGAGAAACACGACGGGAAACTCCAGCCCCTTGGACGCGTGGATCGTCAGCAGCGCCACGGCGTCGCCGCCCTCGGTCTGGAGGTTGGCGTCGCCCTCGCGGACCACCCGGTCGCGCAGTTCGTCCAGATAGCGGACGAAGTCCGCCAGGGTGGCGGGCAGGCGCGGCGAAAAGTCATCGGCCACAGCGACCAGTTTTCGGAGGTTGGAGGCCTTCTGCATCCCCTGGTACTGGCCGAGGCACACGGCCTCCGCCCCGCTGAGGTCCAGCGCGCGGCGCAGCGCGGGGCCGGGCGGGTCGCCACGCAGTTCCCGCACCTGCCGCAGGAGCTCCCGGGCGCGGGCGAGCCGGTCCGCCTCGGGGAACGCCGCGGGGGTCTCCCCGCCGTGGAAGACGCGCGCCAGCCCGCCCCGGTGCGGGTCGGCCATGGCCATCCGCGCCAGCGCGTCGTCGCTGAGGGCGGCGAAGGGCCCCCGCAGGAAGCACAGCAGCGCCGTCTCGTTCCACATGTCGCAGGCGGTCTGGAGCAGGTGGAGGATGTCCACCACCTCCTGGCGCGTGTAGAAACTGCGGCCCGCGCCCAGGCAGTAGGGGATGTCCGCGGCCCGCAGGGCCTCCTCGTAATGGTGGACATGGGTGAAGCGGCGGAACAGCAGGGCGATGTCGCCGTAGGCGGCGGGCCGCCGTTCGTCCGGGTCACCGACGGTCACCGGTTCGGGGCCGTGGACCATCTCCCGGATGCGCGCGGCGATGAACGCGGCCTCCGTCTTGTGGGCCTCTTCGGCCTTCGTCTTTTCCTCCGAGTCCGGGGGCAGGAAAAACTCGACGGCCGACCGCCCGGCGGCGGGGCGGTGGGTTTTCATGCCGCCGTAGTTCTCCACGGCGGCGAGCAAATTGGTCCCCCGGAAGAAGTGGTTGACGAAGGCGAGCACGTCCGGGGTGGACCGGAAATTGGTCTTTAGGGGGACGTTCAGGTCCGCCGCCGTGCCCGCCTCGCGGAACACGCCCACCTCCGCCCCCCGGAACAGGTAGATGGACTGCTTCGCGTCGCCCACGATGAACAGCGACGGCCCGCCGGGGGTGTCGCAGAGCAGGTTGGCGATTTCGAGCTGGGCGCGGTCCGTGTCCTGAAACTCATCCACCAGCAGGAAGGCGATGCCCCGCGCGGTGCGCGCGCACAGTTCCGCGTCCTCCGCGAGGATGCGCCGGGTCTCGTCAATCTGGTCGTCGAAATCCTGGCACTCCAGCGCGGCCTTGCGCTCGGCGAAACGGCCTATGACCCGATCCGCAATGGACAGGAAGGCCAGCGTGCGCCGGGCCGTTTCCAGCTCCATCTGCGGGTCGCCCTCCGCATTCAGCGACGCGATTTTCTGGGCCCCTTTGTGCAGGTCGTTGAGCGCCGCGTTTGCCCGATCATAGGACTCCCGGTCCGACCATTTCTTGTCGCTTGCCCTGGGGGTGTAGTCTCCCGCTTTCCCCAATTCCGCGAGGGCTTCGCGGATTATTCCGGGCTCCGCACCGGGGGCCAGCACCCGTTCCAGCAGGGCGACGGCGTGCTGAAGGCGTTTGGCCCGCCCATCGTTCTCATAAAGGACGCAGGTTTCCAGCGCCTTCAATTCCGCCAGCACCGGCCCCAGTGCGGCGGGGGAGGCGAGGGCGAGGGTCTCGCGGTCGAACACGGCTCCGGCCACGCGCTTCCACTCTTCAACAAGGGCTTCCGGTGTCGCACTATCTGGTGTCCGGGCGGCGATGTCCCGCAGCGCCGTCCGCTGTCCGATCGCCGCGCGCAGGGTGTCCTTCAGGCGCTTGCCGCCGTACTCCACATAAAGCGCCGCCGCCCCGGCGTCGCCCGCCTCCAGCAGCTCGTCAAGCACCTCCGCCACGACGCGCTCCCTCAGCAGGGCGTTCTCGGCGTCGCTGAGGACGCCCGTGTCCGGGCTGACGCCGAGGCGCAGGGCGTTTTCGCGCAGGAAGGACGCGCAGAAGGCGTGGATGGTGGAGACGCGCGCGCCGTCCGCCTCGCGGACCAGTTCGCGCCAGAATTGCCGGGCGTCGCCGGCGGCGGCCTTTGCCTTTTCGGCGAAGCCCTTCCGCAGCCGCGCCTTCATCTCCGCAGCCGCCTTGTCGGCGAAGGTCAGCGCCACGATGCCGTCGAGGCGGGGCCGCTTTTCGGGCCACAGCTCCGGGCTGTCCAGCAGCCGCAGCATGCGCTCGATGAGGATGCGGGTCTTGCCCGATCCGGCCCCTGCGGACACGCAGATGCGCCGCGCCGTGCCGGTGATGGCCTGTTCCTGTTCCGGGGTGAAGTTCATGCGTCGCCCTCCCCGCCGTCTTCCGCCGTGTTCACGCCGGTCTTGCGCGCGATGCGGGCCTCCGAGAACCGCGCCGCCTCCGTGCCGTAGGGGGCCTTCCCTTTCGGGGTGACGGGCGGGAACTGCCCGGCGCGGATGCCCGCCACCGCCCGCGCGACGGCCTCGTCCGACGCCGCCAGCGCCTCCTCCCGCGTCACGCCGGAGCGCCCTTTCTTCTCGCCGATGCGGCGGTCCGTGTCCTTGGTCAGGGACAGGTACCAGGCCTCCCCGCACACGGTGCCCGGGCGGATCAGCTCCTCCACGGCCCGCATGTATACGGAGAGCTGGATGTCCTGTCCGCCGGAGATGTCGCTCTGCGCGCACACCTTGCTCAGTTTGTAGTCAATGATCCGGGCGGCGCCGCCGTCCGGGGTCAGGTCAATGCGGTCCACCTGTCCGGACAGCAGCACGGTCTCCCCCTCACCCACACTCAAGCGCAGGGGGGCGGTCTCACTTCCGGCGCGGCCGAAGGACAGTTCTAAGAGCGCCGGGGCGTAGTCTTCGGAGAGCGTCTCCCGGATGCGCCCCAGAAAGCGCACGAGCTGCCGCCCCATGCGCGTCTTCTCGGCCTGGAGGACGCCGGGGGAGAGGGTGTCCAGCCGGCCGCGGCTGTTTTGGAATGCCTGCTCCAGCGCCTCCAGAATGCCTTCGCCCTCCGCGCTTCCCCCGTCCCGCCGGCGCTCGTAATACATCCGCAGGGCTTCGTGCATCAGGATGCCGCGCACGCGCGGGTCCATCTCTCCTGGCGTCGTGTCATCCTCCGCGACCTTCAGCACACGCTCGGCGAAGAACGCGAAGGGGCACGCCAGCCAACGCTCCAGGGCCGAGGGGCTGAAGCGGTGCTCCGGGCCGAACTTTTCGGCCAGCCAGGCCCTCACTTCGGGGTCCTCCAGCATCCCGTCGTGCGGGCCGAAGGGCGATGCGTCGTTGCGCGCGCGCTCCACCGCCGCGCCGTCGAGGGGGCCCGCCAGCAGTTCCGGGAAGGCCTCCCGCAGCCCGGGCAGGGGACGGAGCAGGGCGGCCCGCGCCAGGTCGCGCGGACTGGCGGCCTGGGCGTATTTCGGCACGCTCTCGTCGGGGGTGGCGGTGTCCCTGGGCAGGGTGTCACCCCCCGGCAGGTCGCGCAGGGTTGTCACAAAGGGACCGGGCAGGGCCTCGCGGCCCCGGCTGTCCTGAAGCCGCCACGAAAGGACGAAGTCCCGCTCCGCCGCCGCGAGGGCGTGGTGGAACACCAGCCGCTCCCGGTGGGCGTGCTCGCGGCGGCCCTCCAGAATCACCCCGGCCCGCCGCAGGCGCTGGATGTCCTGCTCGGAGAAGAAGGCGTTGGACGGCGGCGCGCCGGGCACCACGCCCTCATTCGCGCCGCAGAAGTACACCCGGTCGAAGGACCGCCCGCGCAGGGCGGACGGCGCGGCGAAGAACACGGCGTCGGGAGGGGAGGCGGGGCGGTATTCCGCGCCGCACAGGCTGCGGTCGAGCAGCTCGAAGAACGCGGCCCGGTCCAGCTCCCGGTCCGGCGCGCCGGTCTGCGACAGGGTGGCCAGGGTCCGGTGGAGGGCCTTGAACGCGGGGGAGGGGACCGCCGGGGTCTTCACCGTGCCCAGCCGCTCCAGCAGCGCGAGAAAGGCCCGCGTGTGCGCGGTCTGCGACGCCCGCAGGGGCAGGCTGTCCTCCAGGTCCGCCAGCGCCCCGATCCGCGCCTGGAGCGCCGCCAGCGCGGGCAGGGCGGGGAAGGGGAGGGACACCCGGTCGGTGTCCGGCGCAGCGTCGCGGCCCCGGCGGAACTGCGTCTCCAGCCGCGCCAGCCGCGCGAACCATTCGTCCCGGCCGCCGGTGATCCCCGCGGCTGCGGCGAGGCGGGGGAAGGGAGCCGTGTCTGCCTGGGACGGCCCCGCCGGGGCAAACCACGGCGAGGTCACCACCTCCAGCACGTCCGCCGCGGTCCACTCGGAAAAGGCGCTGATCAGTTTGCGGAGGAACAGGCCGACACCCCCGGAGGCCAGCGGGACGCCCCCCGCAGGGCGCACGGGCACTCCGAACTCCGCCGCCGCGCAGTCCACGGCGGCGGCCTGCGCGGTGTAGTCCGGCAGCACCACCGCCACCCGCGACGGGGCGGTGCCCCCCTCCAGCAGCAGCCCCTTGATCTCCCGCAGGGTCTCCTCGATCTCGTGCTGGACGTTCAGCCGCGGCGCCAGCCGGATATTGGGGGCAAGCCCCGCCGGGGCCGTTTCGGGCGGTTCGGAACGGAACAGGGCCGTCGCGGCGAATCCGGTGAACGTGGCCGGGGCGGGGGAGGGGAAGAACCGTTCCGCGGGGTGCAGCGTCTCGCGGAGCCGCTCCACCGTGGCGGCGGAGAGATGAAACAGGTCCTCCAGATCCGGGTCCGGGTCGTGGTTCAGCCCCACGACAAGTTGCGGCACCCGCCGCGCCAGCGCCAGCACCAGCCGCAACTGCGACGGCGTGAAATCGTCGAAACCATCCAGTGCAACGAGCTCCAGCCCCTCCAGCATGCGGACGGGCCCGTCCCCGTCACAGAGCAGGCAGGCCTCCCAGTAGAGCCCGGGAATGTCATACAGTTCGCGCCCCAGCAGCACCGCCTGATACCGGGCATAGGCCTCCGCCAGAAAGGTGTTCCATTCGCCGACATTGGTATGGATGTCGGAAATCCGCGATGCCTTCGGGGAGCGATCAAGTGACTCGTCCCCGCGCCCCGTTTTGGTCCCCCCTTCAGGGGGGGGATTCGCGGGAGCGAACCGGGGGATGTTCCGGAGTTCGGGATGCTGGCGGGCACTAAGAACATCCCCCGGCCGCGAAGACGCGGCCACCCCCCTGAAGGGGGGACCAACAACACCCGGCCTTCCGCCGCAGGCTTCCAGGAACGCCTCCGGCGTCACCGCCGCCTGCTTCAACTTGGTCACCGCCGCCAGCAGATGCCGCACCAGCCCCGCCGGGACGCGCGGCGCGCCGCCCCCCGGCACTTTCCCCTCCCGCGCCAGGGCGTCCACGCACGCCTCCATCACCAGAGACCGCTCCAGCGAGTCCACCAGCCGGACCTCCCGCCCCTGCGCGGCCAGCAGGTCCCGCACCCAGTCGTTGAACTCCCGCACCGGCGCGCCGAACACCCCCGGCAGCCCCCGTCCCAGCAGGAGCGCCTCCATCCGCGCCGACGCCATCGCCCGCACCGGCACCACCAGCGCCGCGCGCCCCCAGCATGCGGCCACCAGTCCGTCCACGGCCTCCGCCCGCCCGGAATCCCGCGCGCCCAGATAAAGCGAAGCCTCAGTCATCGCGCAGGGCCCCCCGCAGCCGTCGCATGGTGCAAACCCATTTTTCTGATCCTCCAAAAGGAAAGTGCGCCATTATGCCACGCTCAGGAGTGCATGGCGAAAATGAACCCGGAAAGGAAGGGGATCACCACAAACATGACCGCCGCCAGCAGGTCATCCTTGCGCCCGTCCGGGTCTGGATGCGGCTGGCCCAGCAGGTCGTGCACCACCTGGTTGAAAAGCTCGCTGATCAGCACCCGGCCGGAAAAGACCAGCACGGGCGAAAGCGCCAGTCCAATCAGGAACCCCACGCCAAAACGGGCAAGCACGATCATGGCAAGCTCCTTTTCTGTCCGCTCCGGGAGGGCCGTCCCCCCGCATACCACGGCCATAATAGCACCGGACCTTTCCGGAAATCGGAAACGCTTGGTGGTATTTTGAGGAAGCCGCCGACCGGCAATCGGACGGAAGAAGGGAAGTGGTGGCGGTGGCGGACACTGTGGCACACTGCTAAGTATCGGTGCGAAACGGCAAGGGAGCCCTTCGGATGTTGACCATCGTGGTTGGAGAGCGTGTCAGGAAGGATGATGTCCTCGCCTCGGCGAAAGCCTGGCTGCGCGCGCGCGAAATGACGGGGGTGGACACCCGCCGTCGCCCGGCGGATTTCGAGAGCCACACCCCCTCGGACTTCTATGGGGGCGGGCTGGCGATGGATCCGGAGGGCCGTCTCCGGGCATGGGGCGCGTGCGGAGTGGCCGGCCTCTTCTGCCTCGCCATGGCGGAGGTGGATGAGGACAGTGTGCGCCAGGGACGCAACCGGTCCGATTGGGGCGGCTGGAACGCCAAGCCTGTGCGTACCGTAAAGCGCAAGATGTCCGAGGACGCCGTCGCGTGGGCGATGGATGCCATGAGGGACAAAGGGTGCGAAGCCGCCGCCGCCGTGCTGGGCAGCAGGCGGAACAACTGGGGCTCCGGGCTGGTGAGGCAGTTCGGGGCTGGACGCTGCACCGCCTTCGAGATGGCCCCCGACGGAACATCCATCCTTTGCGGCTACTCCGATGGAAACACGCTGGAAATCTCCGTGGAAACCGGCCAAATCCTTTATGTGTACCATGGACACCGTCCCCTGCCCAAAACGGACAACTCCCGCACATCCCATTGCTTTGCCGCTGGCAGCATAGTCTCCTCCATCACCTTTTCGCCCGACAACACCAAGATGCTGATCGCCCATCTTGACGGTATCGCGGTGTTATGGGACGTCATGTCGAGAAAGATGCTGTGGGAAAGCACGATTTCATATGGGCAATACGTACCCATCGTCATGTCCTCCGTGTCCCTGTCGCTTCCGTGGCGAAAAAGCACGATTTCATATGGGCAATACGTACCTATACATTATCTGGAAGAACCAGAAGGCAGCCTCTTTTGGTTCTTTCCCATTATCTATCATTTGTATCAACGGAACGGGAGAGATCACCTCAGTGACCAATTACCAGACTGCGATTGCACGAACGTTTATGCGCGGTTTTCTAAAGATGGAAAAGACATAAAACTGTATAGAAGAGCTTACATATGGAATAGACGAGAAATTACATTATGCAGATACGTGGATGCTTGCAATGGGGATGGAAAATATATGTGTGGAGTGATAACTTATGATGGAGAAGATGTGGACATTATCCCGACTGCAGAAATAGTTGGCTCTCTCGGCATAAAATGGTGGCAAGATGTGTACTCCTCTGGCAAAATACCACTAGTAATAAAAAACAAGGGGGAAGAATGCATATACGGCATCTCCGGGACGGAAGTATTTCCTTGGATATCACCTAAAGACGGGGATGAAAAAATATTAGCACATATTGATGGCGCACTCAAGATAATTAGAACGAGACTAATAAGCTCTACCGAAGATAGGTGTCGATGTGGGCAACTAGTCATGAATGGAAAGATTCTTGTCGTAATTAATACGCACACACGGGAAGTGTGGGATGTGCCTAACGAAAAAATGATTACATCTTTCTCCGCTGACGAGGATTATGAACAGAGGGTCCACATCTGTGATGAACGAGGGGTGTTTCTGGCCCCCCACTTCGATGGCGTGGAATTAATAGACATGCAAACCATGAAAGTGCTTGTTGTTTTTGAAAAAGATAGTTTGGTGCATTTTCTTCGCGATGGAAATAGCGCCCTTGAGTATAATACAGAAACAAAATTGGTGTCTTTATGGGATATTCGGCCGGGACATCTCGGAAAGATAATGACTGTTGATGTTGGATATGGCGCAATAGATGTGCAACCGGCGCGACACCTCCGTTGGCCTTATGAGAGAGGATATGAAACTATAGATCGGATGCGTAAGAATTTGAAGCCCGATTTTTATCGGGAATCGCTGGATATTAGAACGGTCAATTTCAAATATGAAGATGGGAAAGAGCAGTTTTTCGAATTGGAATCAGAAAATGTGATATGGGAATTTCAGCGGACTGAATTTCCGTCGTTTTTTGACCATTTGTTTACGCAGGACTATACTTACGTTCTTCTTTGTGATAATTGTTTTGTATATATCTACGAGGTCACATCGAGAACATTAACAGATAAATTCTATCGCTGCGATTGCTTTTCAGGGGATTACACTTGGATTCGTTATGGCGCTTTGTTTCAGTTCTCGGCGAATGGCAGGACGCTGTTGCTAACAAATCTAATTTTTGATGCATCCAGTGAGGTCGATAGCATGTACAGCCTAATAATTACTGATTTTCCTTATGGAAGCCGATTTATTCTGGAAGAATATAATTCTGCGATATGCAGCACTGCCATTTCTCCGGATGGGAGTCGAGTGGTAACCGGATCCATCGATCGCGAGGTAAAACTGTGGGACGCCACTACTGGAAATCTACTAGCTACGTTGCTTTATGGGTCCCCTCCTTTTCTTCATAACAACGTTGCAGGTGTTAATAATCTTTACTTCTTGGACAATGGTTCCCGGGTATTGGCCGAGCTTGACGATGAGACGATCTATGTTTGGGAAGTCGGGGCTCAGGAGAACCAATTTGCGAGCTATTCTGTAAACAATAGTCTTCTTGTTCGTATTCTAGGGCGTATTGACAGATATGAAGGCAGGCAGATCGAAGCGATGTGTACAAGGGGCGGAAGAAAAAAAAGAACGCCTCTTACTGAGAGGGTCCATCCTGAAGATATAACCTGGACCGTGTGCAAGAAGGGCGATATTTCATTTGTTTTGCAAATCATAAGGAATATTGTCGGTGCCATTATTTCGCAGGAGCTTGTTCCTGGTGAGCAATTGCCTTCGATACAAAAGATCGCTGATGCCTGCTGTGCAAAGAGGAGATCCGTTGAATCGGCACTGCGTAGTCTTGCAACTGTAGGTGTGCTTCACCATATTTATCGACGCGGCATGTTTGTTGGCTTGCCGATTACGGAAGAGCCCCATGAGAAAGCAGATTTGCACCACTGGCCTTTTAGCCCAATGCGCAGAGTCCCCATACGCTGGGATTTGGATAGGCAGAGTGACGTTCCCTTGTACGAGCAAATCATGCGCGCAATTCTGAGAGCGGCTAGTTCGGGCGAGCTTCAGCCGGGTGATATGCTGCCCTCCTGCCGGGACATCGCCAGGGCCTGCGGTGTCAACAAGGACACGGTGTTTCGAGCCTTCAGGTATCTCGTTATATATGGCGTGCTCTATAGCAGGCGTGGCATCGGTGAATTTTTGGCATCTGGGTGGAGCAGGGAGATAAACTGGGAGATCTGCTGTCCGTGGCGCAGGAAGGACACGTGACCCCCTATGAACGGCGCCTATGACGACAACGATCCCCGGAAGCCCGTCCCGCAGCCGGGTTTGCCGGGCACGCAGTTCATCGCCTTAGATTTCGAGACGACGGGACTCAATCCCTTCTTGGACCGGATTGTGGAGGTGGTGGCGGTGGCGGACACTGTGGCACACTGCTGAGTATCGGTACGAAACGAAAAAGGAGCCTTTCGGATGTTGACGGTCGTGGTTGGAGAGCGTGTATGGAAGAGGGACGTGGGCGGCTCGGTGAAGGGTTGGCTGCTCGCGCAGGGAATGACGGGCGTGAACACCCGGCGCCAACCAGCTGAGTTCGAGAGCGAGGCCTTCAAGAACCCGTGTGGGTCGGGGGTGGCGATGGATTCCGATGGGCATCTGCTTGCCTACGGCTACCACTATATGTACAATAAAACATCTACAGCCTTCGCGTATTTTTGCATTGCCTTGGCTGACGTGAACGAAGAAGCGGTGCGGCAAGGCCGAAACTATAGCGAGTGGCTTATCGCAAACTGGAGCGCGCCCAACATCGTATGCAAGCTTAAGCGCCGCCCACCTCTGATAAATGAACACATTTGGTTTGCAGTTGAAAATCTTCTAGAGTACCCGGGGAATATAGAAAGAGTGCTGGGAGTCCATAAAGCGAATATAGGGAGCGGATTAATTGGACAGTTTGGTCTTGGGCACTGCACGGCCTTGGCGATTTCACCTGACAGCGAATCTCTTTTTTGCGCTTTCACAGATGGAACAACGCGAGAAATATGCACTGAGACTGGGGATATCAAACACATTTACCACACCTGCAATATTATAGAACACTTAGATTGGGTTCTTTCAGCCGTACCAGGTTCATCCATAGCGGTCTCACTGGATGGCCACTGGCTATGCATTAATACGAGCAGTGAAAGCCATGAATGGAACGTGACCACAGGGTTATCAAAAAACGCTCATTTCGATAGTTATCCTCAAGCGAGCGAAGCCAGTATCGAATATGACTGGAATAATGGTGGGTTGAGAACGGAAGTAAGTGATGGGAGACTAGTACTGCGATGCACCACAAATGGATGTGAAATCTGGGATCACCATATTAACGAATGCATTCAGGAAATCAGACACGGCGATCTTGCCGGCTTCTCTCCGGACGGGACAAAGGTGATCACCCGAAATAAAGAGGGAAGTGATGTGCGGATCTGGGATGTCCAATCCGGGAAAATGAAGTGCAGAGTCTCCTTTGGCGGCTATGCGGGCGCTGCCTTTTCATCAGATGGCAAACTCATTATTGCTCGAAGTCTGGATAGTGGCAACTACGAGTTATGGTCCGCGACAACCGGTGAACTCTTACACACACTGGAGGCAAAGTCTTCTTCTTCGATCAACCGTGAACTTTGTAGAGATGTCACCTTTTCCTTCTCGTTTTCTGAGGACTGTTCACGGGTACTTACGCATGAGAGCAAGTATGCGAGGCTTTGGGATACAGCAAGCGGAAGATGCTTGCACTCGTTTCGGTGCGGTAGGCAGCCTGCCTTTCCGCGCGATAGGGAGCCTGCCTTGTCGCCGGATGGAAAACGTGTGCTAACTTACTCCAAGCATAAATCATATATTCGAGATGCCGGCACAGGAAGGATGCTTGCGAAGTATGATCATATAGTTGAAATTTCGCCAGACTGGTCTGCTATACAGTATCGGAGCAAAGGTAACCGCATTTCGGCCACTCTAAGCAATGAAATACTCTTTTCTGCATATGAGCCCTGGGACTTTGTGACTGAGGGATATATTCCAATAAGCACGCTCCAAATGTTAATGAAGCATGATTTTTATTGGAAGTATTGTGACCGCTGTCTCTTTTCCCCTGGCTTTACACGAATCGCTATACGTATAGATTATGATGGTCCTGAGTGGTATATTGGGGATGTTAATTATCCTGATCACGGCAGGCATGGTAAATTTTGCTCATTCGGAGGAGCTTTTGCCCAGGACTACTATAGAGAAGGCGGCAATATGATAATGGACTTTTCTGCTGACTCCAGTAAAGCGATAGTTGCCAACCTTATGGAGTATGATTCCGACCTAGATAGGCACGATTACTACGTATCCATACTATTTTTTATGAGCCCCGAGAGTATTCAATACTATGATCTTAGAAAAACTGATTTTGAAGGACAGAAAATTTCCCTTATGAGTGCGGTCGCCATGTCACCGGGTGGCAATTTCTGTGCAACCGCCTCTTATGATTGCAAGGTGATCTTGTGGAATGCAAATACTGGCAATAGTATACGTTTTCTCTTGCCCACACGCTCTCTCTTGCCGAATAGAGAGAATGATTGGCATGTTGATATATGTCGGCGCAATTTTATGATCGGTTCGGGTGTGGAGGGCGTTTTCATCAGGTTCTTGTCTTTTTCAAATGATGAAACCCGTCTCTTGGCAACGTTTAGCGACGGAACCTGTTATCTTTGGGAAATTGGAGCCCATAGATCGCCAGACTATGGGTTTTGGAGTAAAGTGGAGTCCTGCATCGATTCATTGTAAGTGTGTTTAATTCCGATTGACGGTCTAGTATTTCAATGCGTTATGTCGTAAGCCTCGTGTGAGAGACAGAAAGGGTCTACATGTCTGACGAGATTGAAACACCAGACGGTTGTGGGGATGCCTTGCTGCGGCCGGGTCCGCAGGGCGCGCAGTTCATCGCCTTTGATTTTGAGACGACGGGACTCTACCCCTTCCCGGACCGGATTGTAGAGGTGGGGGCGGTGAAGTTTGACGCGGCGGGCAAGGTGCTGGGGGTGTTTGAGCAGCTGGCAAACCCCGGGCGTCCGATTCCGCCGCGTGTGACGGCGGTGCACGGGATCACGGACCGGGACGTGGCCGACGCTCCGCCGCTGGAGGAGGTGACCGCGGCGTTCCTTGAGTTCATCGGACCGCCGACGAGCGAGCTGATCGCGCACAACGCGATGTTTGACACGCGTTTTCTTGCCCATGAGCTGGCGCGGGAGGGGCTTGCCTTTCCGGAGAACCCGGTTTTTGACTCGATACATGCGGCGGAGCGCCTTCTCCGCCAGAAGTCCTACGCCCTTGGCGCGGTGGCCCAGGGGCTGGGCCTGCGCCCGTCCGGGGCGCACCGTGCGCTGGCCGACGCGATGATTGTGAAGGAGGTGATCTGCGAGTTCATCCGGCGGAACGGTCCGGAGCGGGCGTCGTCCCTCTTTGTCTTTTCCCTGCCCGCGATCACCATCGGGACCGTGGGCGTGACCCTGTTGAAACTGGGGCGCGAATACGGGGATCTCGGCGCCGCCCTGAGCGAGGGGCGCGAGACGGTCTTCACCTACCTGGGCGGATCGGCCACGGGGTATCCCCGCCGCGTCCTGCCCAAGTGCGCCTATGCCTACAGGGGCAAGGGATACCTTTCCGCGCTGTGCCTGGAAAAGGGCGCGATGCGGACGTTCTGCCTCGATCTCATAGAGGGTTCCCCCGCCCAATCCAGCTGTGCGGCGGCCGGGATCCCGGCCAAACCCGCGCAGACGGTTCCAGCAGTTCAACCGGCAGCCCCAGGAGTACAGGAAATGGACTGGAAGATAGACTTTGAGAGCGACATTCCCATGCACAAGCAGATCAGGAACATCATCCTGAAGGCGATCCAGTCGGGTGAGTTCGCCCCGCACGACCGGCTCCCGTCTGTGCGCGACATCGCCGCCGGCTGCGGCGTCAACACAAACACCGTGTCGCGCGTGCTGCGGGACCTGCAACTTCAGAGGATCATCTACTGCCGGCGCGGGTCCGGTGTGTTTGTGGCGGAGACCCAGCCCGACCCCGCAACCATCGGGTATGGGGGGGAGCCGGAACCCGTGGAAGGTTGTCTTCCGGAGGCGCCCCCCGAAGAGGCGGAAGAGGATCCCATTTTCCCTTCCTACGACGGGGTGGGCAAGACCTGCGCGGAGGTGTTCCTGCTCCTGGAGGAGGCCCGCGCCCGTGCCCTGTCCGCCGGACTCGACTGGGAAGCCCTGGTGGAGCTGTTCAACCTGTCCCCCGTGACCAACGGCGAGGACTGAACACCCGTACCCCCCCGCACAGGACAGAAGACAAGGCAGGCGGGACGCCTGCGGTACGTCATCGGCTGCCGTCTGC
>JAPXRP010000048.1:0-24152 GCA_033813475.1 Candidatus Hydrogenedentota bacterium | reverse complement strand
GTGTACCTGCCCGCCTACCGGCAGGTGGCCACGGACGCCCAGGGACGCGCGCGCGCCATCAACATGCCGGACGCCTATCTGGTCCTCAAGGTGCTGGAATGCAAACCCGCCCGGAAACTGACGCTGGAGGAGGCCAAGCCAACCCTCGCCGCGCCCCTCATCGTCGGAAAGATGATGCAGATGCTCCGGGACGAGAACGGCGTGGAAATCTACCAGGAAAGCCTGCCGGACGTGGGCGACACAACCATGCAGGGCACCCAGCTCCTCTGAGGGGGCCGGTCACCCCTCCCCGCGGGCCGGGGGGGCTTCCCCGCCCTTCGGCGCCGGCGCCGGCAACAGCCCCTCCGCGAAGGCCAGCGCCAGCAGGAACAGGCAAACGGCCATCAGCTCCACGGAGAGCCAGTAATAGGTGCCGTACTGCTGTTTCCACAGGCCGTAGAAGAAGTAGCCCGACGCCCCCGAAAGCAGCAGCAGCGACGCCCCCGCGGCATGGGGCGGCGACTCCGCCTTCTCCACAAAGAACAGCATGGGCACGAGCAGCATAATGTAGTAGTAGTAGGTGGCCGCCGCCAGGAAGAAGAGGGGCACAAAGCCCAGAATGAAAGCCCGGTGGTCCTTCAGGAAAAACGCCGCCAGAAACGCCGCCAGCAGCACTGTGACCTGGGTGTCCCACCAGGAGGGAAGATGCTCCTGGTACCGCGCCGACCGCAACTGCGGGGTCCACTGCCGGGGCGGCGTGTCCAGCGGGTCAAACCCCTCCGGCCATTCCGCCATGAGAATGTATTTGTACCCCACGCGCCACTCGCTGACCCCCTGGTTGTGGTCGCCGATCTTCTTCACATACTCCGGCCACACGCCTGTCCCCCGCCAGTGCGCCGCCGACACCAGCCCGAACCCCGCCACCACCACGGCGAACACGGCGAAGAAGCGCAGCCACCGGCGGTCCATGCCCCCGGTCCACCATCCCTGGACCGCCGTCATGCCCAGCGTGGCCGCCAGCGCGGCCAGCGCCAGCACCGCCAGACTGTTGGCCAGCACGGCGCCCATGCCCGCATCCCCGGGCCGGAACAGGGAAACCACATCGTGCTCGGGAGCGGCCAGCCAGGGCACCAGCGCCCCGCGGACCCAGAACAGCACGCATCCGGCAGCGAGGAGCACCGAAACACCCGCCCCGGCGCGGAGTGCCAGGCCCAGGAGACCGGGAAAACGCCGCGCCAGCGCCTCAAAAAACGGGCCGCTCCGCCGCCTGCGGAAGGCCCAGGCCTGTTCGGCGAGTTTGACGCCCGGTCCGAACAGGAGCACCACGGGAAAAATGCGCGACAGAACTGCCCACGCAAGCAGCCCGCCCGCCAGTCCATGCCGCCCCTTCTTCATCAGGCACACCGAGGCCACCATCGCCGCCACCCAGTCGGTCCGCAGGAAGGCCCCCTTCATGTGCCACCATTTCATCATGTAGTTCGTGCCCAGCAGCACCACCAGCAGCGCCATGGCGCGAAACCCGAAGGCCCACCAGACCAGCCCCATCGCGGCGATGAGCAGAAACGGATCCAGCAGGGACAGGAAGGCCATCCCCCGGGCCGACGAAGTCGGCACCCGGTTCGCCAGCAGCCCCCCCACCACCATGCCCCACACCGGCGTGCCGTTGTATCCCTTGTCCCGCAGCACGCTCGCCCACCGCGCCCCGTTCAGGCGGCTGTCATCCTTGAACCAGACAATGTCCCCCTTGAACGCCTCCCAGCGCTCCGGGGAAAAGCGGGCCTTCACCTTCTCCCGGTCCGCCAGCACCGTCTCCGCCAGGACATAGCCCCCTGTTTCCAGGTTGCGGATCATCTTCGACGGGTGGGCCCACTTCCGTCCCGTCTCGTCGTCCGCAATCAGCGCGGCCGCGTACAGCCGCGTGTACCCCAGCTCCCCGGCATACTTCGACCCGATGTAGTAGTGGAAAAACTCGTATGCGTTCAGATGGGAGCCATAGCGGAAATAGTCAGTCTTGACGTAGTTTTCCACGGACAACACCGCTGTGACCGCCAGCACCGCCCCGAGAAACCCCGAGGCAAACGCATGCCCCGGGCCGCCCAGCCGCCGCCGCACCGCCCCCGCCGACACCGCCGCCCCGGCGGCCAGCACCCCGACCGCCGCCAGCACCAGCGGCAGGTACAACGGCGCGCCAAACGCGCCCCGCACCTGCTCTGCCATCCAATCCACCATCCGAAAGACTCCCGAGACCCCGCGAAGTCCCCCCAGTCTACCCGAAACCGCCGCACAATGCCATCCTTCGCAGCCCCTCCGTCCACTTCCTCCACGCGGTCCATTGCGTCCACCCCATTCCGCCTGAGCCCCATCTCCCCCCAAAAAAGCCCCCTTGCTCCCCTGTTTCGGCCTCCTTTCCGGAACCTTTCCCCGCCATTGGGAATACACAACTTATGGGTGCCGTTTGCCTTTCAACGGGCGTTCAAGGCACAATAGGTGGGGATGGCGAAGCCGTCGGCCACAATTTATTGTTGACACGCGTTCCTCAAAGTGATATTATTGCGCGTGGGATTGCCCCAGGACGGGGGCAGTCATTGGATTCATGGAGACCCGTCAATGGCGCCTCAGCAACGTTCCAGAATCTCCGGCCCGACCTGCTCTTTTTGCGGGAAACGGCACGATGAGGTGAACAAGCTCATCGCGGGGCCGGATGTGAACATCTGCGATGACTGCGTCCGGCTGTGCAGCGAGATCATCGCGGAGGAGAAAACCCGCAAGCGCCGCACCCTGCAAAAGCGGGTTCCCGCGCCCAAGGAAATCAAGGAATTCCTCGACCAGTATGTGGTAGGACAGGACTACGCCAAGCGGGTGATGGCCGTGGCGGTGCACAACCACTACAAGCGGATCACCACGGGTTCCGAGGTCGAGGGGGTGGAGCTCCAGAAGTCCAATGTCCTGCTGATCGGCCCGTCGGGCTGCGGCAAGACCCTGCTGGCGGAAAGCCTGGCCCGGATGCTCGACGTGCCGCTGGCCATTGTGGACGCGACCACGCTAACCGAGGCGGGGTATGTGGGCGACGACGTGGAGAACGTCGTGCTGAAGCTCCTCCAGGCGTCGGATTTCGACATTGGCCGGGCGGAGATGGGCATTGTCTACATTGACGAAGTGGACAAGATCTCGCGCAAGAGCGACAGCCCCTCGATCACGCGTGACGTGTCGGGCGAGGGCGTGCAGCAGGCGCTGCTGAAGATTCTCGAGGGCACCGTGGCCAACGTGCCGCCCCAGGGCGGCCGCAAGCACCCGCAGCAGGAATGCGTCCAGGTGGATACCCGGAACATCCTGTTCATCTGCGGCGGTGCCTTCAACGGCCTGGAGCAGGTCATCCGCAAGCGGACCGGCACGAACACGGCCGGGTTCACCTCGGACATCAAGACAAAGAAGACGGCCCGCCTCGGCGAAATCCTGGCCCAGGTGCGCCCCGAGGACCTGATCAAGTACGGCATGATTCCCGAGTTTGTCGGGCGGCTGCCCGTGGTGGCCACGCTGAACGACCTGACGCGGGACGACCTCGCGCGCATCCTGCGCGAGCCGAAGAACGCGCTGACCCGCCAGTACGAGAAGCTCTTCCAGATGGAGAACGTCAAGCTCGTCTTCCAGGAGGAGACCATCACCGCGGTGGCGGAGCGGGCCATGCAGCATGACACCGGGGCGCGCGGCCTGCGCGGCATCCTCGAAATCGTCATGCTCGACCTGATGTACGAAATCCCCTCGCGGACCGACGTCAAGGAGTGCATCATCACCCCCGGGGTCATCCTGAACGGGGAGGACCCCATCATGGTGTATGAGAACGAGGGCCGCCTCAAGGACCTTAAAGAGCCTCCGGAAAAGCGCGCCGGCAACGCCTCGGCATGACGCACGCGGCCGCAAAGGCTGTGGATCCGCTTCGCGGCGGCGCGGTGCTGCTGGTGGGGGTGGCGCTGTTGATGTCCGCCTGCTCCTGCGACACCCTGCCGTCCGGTCCCGCCGCGCGCCTCACATTCGCGGTCGTCCACAAATATCCCCACGACCCGGAGGCCTTCACCCAGGGCCTGCTCTGGCAGGACGGCCTGCTCTACGAAAGCACGGGGCTCAAAGGGAAGTCCACGGTGCGGGAGGTCTCCCTGGAGGACGGAAAGGTCCTGCGGAGCCGCCCGCTGGGCGACCAGTTCTTCGGCGAGGGGCTTGCCTGCGACGGCGGCCGGCTGGTTCAACTGACTTGGCAGAACGGCAAGGGCTTCGTGTACGACCGGAAGACCTTCCAACCGCTGGCGGAGTTCTCCTACATCGGCGAGGGGTGGGGGCTCACCTTCGACGGAAGGCAGTTCATCCTGAGCGATGGGACCTCCAATCTGCGCTTTCTGGATCCGGAGACCTTCGCCGTCACCAGGACGGTCCGCGTGACCAACGGCAACCGGGCAGTGGGACGGCTTAACGAGCTGGAGTGGGTGGATGGCCGCATCTACGCCAACATCTGGAAGGAGGACGTGGTCGCCGTGATCGCGCCGGACACGGGAACGGTGGAGGCCTGGATTGACCTGTCGGGCCTCCTCACCCCCGAGGACCGGGCGGGGCGCCGGGTGGACGTGCTGAACGGCATCGCCTACGACCCGGCGACGAAGCGGCTCTGGGTGACGGGAAAGAAGTGGCCCGTGCTCTATGAGATCGCGCTGACCGAGCTTCCCGCCGCCGCGGAATGACGCCGCGCCCCCGGCGCCTGATACAATGCCCCGCAGGACAAGAACAAGGAGTTTTCCGTGCGCGACGACCTGGGAATGATGATCCTCCAATACCTGTGTCTGCTGTTCTCGCTCAGCGCCCACGAGGCGGCCCACGCCGCCATGGCCAACTGGTGCGGCGACCCCTCGGCCCGCCTGCTGGGGCGGATGACCCTGAACCCCATCAAGCACATTGACCCTCTGGGCACCGTGGTGCTGCCCCTCTTCGCCATGTTCAGCTCTTTCCCCTTCCTCTTCGGGTGGGCCAAACCCGTTCCCTACAACCCCCGCAATCTCCGCAACATCCGCCGGGACTCCGTGCTGATCGGGCTCGCGGGCCCCGGAGCCAATCTGCTCCTGATCCTCTCCACCGTGGTGGTGCTGCGCCTTGTGGCGACGGCTGTGGGCGTGGTGGGCGCGAATCCGGTTGTCATCCTCCTCCTTCAGACCTTCGTCTATCTGGCGCTCATCAACGCGGTGCTGATGCTGTTTAACCTCATTCCCCTGCCGCCCCTCGACGGCCACCACCTGCTCGAAGCCGTGCTGCCCCCGCGGGCCGCGGAGCAGTTCGAAAAACTCGGCCCCTTCAGCCTGATCATCCTCTTCGTGCTGGTCTTCCAGTTTCACATTCTGGATGTGCCCATGGCCGTGCTGTCCAGGGGGGTGTTCGCCCTCGCCTTCTACGGAACCCCCCTGTACGACATGATGCAGGGGTAGGGGAGGGCCTCGGGCGCATGAACGGAGAGATTTCCTTTGAGCGCCTGTCCGGGTTAATCCCCTACGGGGACGCCTTCGAGACGCAGCGCGCGCGACGGGACGCTGTTGAGCGGGGGGAGGCCCCCGACACGGTCTTCCTGCTGGAGCATGCCCCGGTGATCACCCTCGGCAGAAAGGCGGACGCCGCGCATGTGCTGGCGTCGCCGGAGAAACTCGAAGACCTCGGAATCGCGCTCTGCCCCTCGGACCGGGGCGGCGACGTCACCTACCACGGCCCCGGCCAAATGGTGGCGTATCCCATCCTCGACCTGCGGCGGCGGCGCTGCTCGGTGCAATGGTACCTGCGCTCCCTGGAGGAGGTGCTTATCCGCCTGCTGGCGGAATATGCCGTCACAGCGGAGCGTCTGGAGGGGCACACGGGCGTCTGGGTCGGCAATGAAAAAATCGCCGCCGTCGGCGTGGGCATCCGCCAGTGGGTCACCTTCCACGGCGCGGCGCTGAATGTCGCCCCCGACTGGGGCCACTGGTCCCTGATTGTCCCCTGCGGCATCCGTGACCGGGGGCTGGCCTCGATGGAACGCCTGCTCGGCCACACGCCCCCGATGGCGGAGGTGATGGACCGGTTCGAGCGGGCCTTTCTGGACGTGTTTTCGGAGAACGCCGATGCTGAGGCGTCGGCGGGAAAGGAGCGGAACCATGGCGGTTGAATCGGTGGCCTACGCCCGGGCGGGGCTCATGGGAAACCCGTCGGACGGGTATTTCGGCAAGACCATCAGCATCATCATCCGCGACTTCTCGGCCAAGGTGAGCCTGTACGAGAGCCCGGAGGTGGAGATCATCCCCAGCTTCCAGGACCGGTCGAAGTATCCGGGCATCCGCGAGCTGGTGGAGGACGTCAAAAGCAACGGCTACTACGGCGGCATCCGGCTGATGAAGGCCGCCGTCAAGAAGTTCTTTGACCACTGCCAGACCCAGGGCATCCGGCTGCCGGACCGGAACTTTTCCCTGCGCTACCGGTCCACCATCCCGCGCCGCCTCGGGCTGGCGGGGTCCAGCGCCCTCGTCACCGCCACGGTCAACTGCCTCACGGAATTCTACGAGGTGGACATCCCCAAGCCCCTGCTGCCCAACCTCATCCTCAGCGTGGAGATGGACGAGCTGGGCATCACCGCGGGCCTCCAGGACCGCGTCATCCAGGTCTATGAGGGCGTCGTCTACATGGATTTTGACCGCGAACTCATGGAGGGCCGGGGGTACGGCGAATATGAGGAGCTGGACCCGGCGCTGCTGCCGCCGCTCTTCATCGCCTACCGGACCGATCTGGGCGAGGGCTCGGAGACCGTCCACAACAACGTGCGCCAACGCTGGCTTGCCGGGGAACCCGAGGTGGTCCAGGCCATGAAGGACTTCGCCGCCTACGCCGAAGAGGCCCGCGCCCTTCTGAAAGCGGGCAAGGGGCTGGAGATCGGGCCGCTGATGGACCAAAACTTCGCCCGCCGCCGCTCGATCTTCAATCTCGACCCCGGCACCGTGGAGATGGTGGAGTGCGCGCGCAGCCTCGGCGCCCACGCCAAATATGCCGGGTCCGGCGGGGCCGTCGTCGGCATGTACTACGACGAGGAGATGTACGGGCGGCTGGTGCACGCCATGGGCGAGAAGGGGATCGCGGTGATGAAGCCCCGCGTGGAGGCGTCATGAGCGCGGAACCGGGAACCCTCTACCTCGTCGCCACCCCCATCGGGAACCTGGAGGACATCACCCTGCGCGCCCTGCGCGTGCTGTCCGAGGCCGACGCCCTCGCCTGCGAGGACACCCGCACCACCCGCATCATCTTCGAGCGCCACGGCATCACCGCGCCCGCCCACCGCTTCTCCTACCACGAGCACAACGAGGAGCACGCCGCACGCCGCATCGCGGGCCTGCTGGAGGAGGGCAAAAGCGTCGCCCTCTGCACCGACGGGGGCTGTCCGGGCATCAGCGACCCGGGCTACCGGATCGCCGCGCTCTGCCACGAAAGGGGATACCGCATCGAGGTGGTTCCCGGGCCCAGCGCCGTGACCACGGCCCTGCTGGCCTCCGGACTCTCCACCGCGAGCTTCTCGTTCAAAGGCTTCCCGCCCCGTAAACCGGGGCCGCGCCGCCGTTTCTTCGAGATGGAGAAGGACCTGCCCCACTCCCTCGTGGTTTTTGAGTCCCCCTACCGCGTGGGGGCCTGCCTCGCAGACGCCCACGCCGCCCTCGGCAACCGACTCGCCGCCGTGTGCCTGGAGCTGACCAAGAAGTTCGAAAGCGTCCGGCGCGGGTTTCTTGCGGACCTCGCCGCCGAATTCGCCGGGAAACAGGTCAAGGGCGAGGTTACCATTGTGATCTCCGGGAACAACCCGAAATTTGCCGTGGAGGAGGAGGACGACGGGGGAGAGGGGGAGTAGCCCCCGCCCGGAATGCCATTCCCCGCGGACATGTTGCTACTATAAAAGCAACAGCGGCAACGGGAAAGGGATGTCTCATGACACGTTCCAAGAGAGAAAAGGGAATCGGCGCGGCATGCCTGGGGATGCTGGTTCTTCTGGCCGGATATGCGGCGTCCGCCCAGCCCGCCGGACCGGCGGTGTCGCACTCGGCGCTGGTGGAGACATCATCCGTCGCGCCGGGACAGACCTTCCGCGCCGCCGTTACCTTCTCCGTGGACAAGCCGTGGCATGTGAACGCGCGTCATCCCCTGGACGAGTTCCTGATTCCCACCCTGGTCACCTTCCCCGAAGACGGCCCCTTCCGCGTGCTGCGGGCTTCCTATCCCGAAGCCGTCCTGATGACGCTGTCCTTCTCCCCGGAGCCGCTGGCCCTCTACGAGGGCACCTTCGCCATCGGCATTGAGGCGCAGGCCCCGGCGGACCTCGCGCCGGGAACGTACCCCCTGAAGGGCACGCTCCAGTACCAGGCGTGCAATGACAAGATGTGCGCCCCCCCGGCGGAGGCCGAATTCGCCGTGGAGGTTACGGTGGCGGCGGCGGGGGAGAAAACCGCCGGGTTCCCCGAACTGAACTGGGACCAGGCGGAAAGCCTCGCGGAGCGTGCTGAGTCGGAAGCGGGGGAGACCGCCGCACCAGTGGAGCCTGTCGCCGCATCAAGCGACTGGCGCGCCCTCGCGGAGCGCTTCACGGTGTCCGGCCGTCTGGACGGCTACGCGGACAAGGCCGGGTTTCTGGCCTTTGTGGAGGCTGCGGAGACGGGAAAACCCGCCGCGGGCGGAATCGCGGGAAGGGGCTTCTTCGTCATGCTGCTGCTGGTGGTGTTCGGCGGGCTGCTGCTGAACCTGACCCCCTGCGTGCTGCCGCTCATCCCCATCAACGTCGCCATCATCGGCGCCGGGGCGCGCGCGGGCAGCAAGACCCGGGGTTTCCTGCTGGGCGCGGCCTACGGCGCGGGCATCGCCCTCGTCTATGGCGCCCTCGGCCTTGCGGTGGTGCTGGGGGTCAGCTCGGCCTTCGGCGCCATCAACTCCACCGTGTGGTTTAACGCGGGGATCGCCGTGCTGTTTGTCGTGCTCGGAATCGCCATGTTCGACCTGATCCAGATAGACTTCTCGCGGTTCCAGGCGCGGCTGGGGGTGCGGCGCAACGAGAACGGCAGCTTCCCCGCGGCCCTCTTCATGGGCGGGGTGTCCGCGCTGCTCGCCGGGGCCTGCGTCGCCCCGGTGGTCATTTACACCATCCTGCACGCGCAGGACCTGTACAGCCAGGGGCACCGGGCCGCCGTGCTGCTGCCCTTCCTCTTGGGCGCGGGCATGGCCCTGCCGTGGCCCTTCCTGGGCGCGGGCCTCTCCTTCCTGCCCAAGCCGGGCAAATGGATGACCTGGGTGAAATACGCCTTCGGCGTCTTCATTCTCGGTTTCGCCGCGTACTACGCGCAGTTGGCGTGGTCCCTCTCCGGCGCGCCGCAGGCGGCGGACGGGCAGGCGGGCGGCTGGACGCCCAGCCTGGAGGAGGGGCTTCAGCGGGCGCTGGACGAGAAGAAGCCGGTCATCGTGGACTTCTGGGCCACCTGGTGCAAAAACTGCTCCCTCATGGACAAGACCATCCTGAAAGACGAAGAGGTCCTCTCGCGTCTGGAGGGGTATGTGAAGGTCAAGTATCAGGCGGAGAACCTGACGCAGTCCCCGGCCCGCGAGGTGACGGGGCATTTCCAGGTGCTGGGCCTGCCCACCTTCATCGTCCTGACCCCGAAAGAGTGAGGTGTCCATGGCGCAGTTGGCGCTTGAGCATCTGCTGACCATCAGCGGCTTTCTGCTTGCCGTGGTGCTTGCCGTGCGCGTGCTGCAGGAGCGCCGCCAGCCCGGCGGCACCCTCGCCTGGCTCATGGCCATCATCCTCATCCCCTATGTCGGCGTGCCCCTCTATCTGCTCATCGGCGGCAGAAAGGTCCGACGGGCCGCTCGCAAGAAGGCGATCCTCTACACCGGCGACCCGCCCGCCCTGCGGGAGGAGAATGAGCCGGGTGCCGGGGGGGTGCTGGGCCCGGGGGTGCCGCCCCCGCGCTCCGGGAACACCGTGGACATGCACTTCAACGGGGAGACGGCCTTCTGGCGGCTCATGGGCATGATCGAGGAGGCGAAGGAATCCCTCCATGTCATGACCTTCATCCTCGGGCGGGAGGAGACCGGCAAGGCGCTGACCCGCGCACTCGCGCGGAAGGCCGCCGAGGGGGTCGAGGTCCGCCTGCTGCTGGACTCCCTCGGAAGCATCTGGGCGAGCGGGGCGTTTCTCCGGCCCGTGATCGAGGCGGGCGGGCGCGTGGCCACCTTCATGCCCGTGCTGCCCGTGCAGCGCCGGTGGTCGGCCAACCTCCGCAACCACCGCAAGATCGTCGTGGCGGACCACCGGGTCGCCATGGTGGGCGGCATGAACCTCGCCTCGGCCTTCATGGGCCCCACGCCCGACCCGCGCCGCTTCGTGGACATGGCATCGTTTCTGGAGGGACCCGCCGTTGCGGACATCGAGCGGGTCTTCCTGAGCGACTGGCATTACGCCACAAACGAGGAGGTCGAGCTGCCGGACGCCGCGCCGGGGGAGGCCGCCGCCGCGGACCCCGCGCAGACCTCCCGCATCCAGGTGGTGGCCAGCGGGCCGGACGTGCCGGAGGACACGTTCAACGACGCGCTCCTGAGCGCGGTCATGGACGCCCGGCGGCGAATCTGGCTGGTCTCGCCCTATTTCATCCCGGACGAGGCGTTTCTCAAGCCGCTGGAGGTGAAGGCCCGCGGGGGGAAGGATGTGCGGGTCGTGGTGCCGCTGCGGTCCAACCACCGCCTCGCCGACATCGCCCGCGGCCCCTCGCTGCGCGCCCTCGTCCGCGCGGGCGGGAAGGTCTACGGGTACCCGGGCCGCATGGTGCATGCCAAGGCCATGATCTTCGACCACACCCTCGCCATCACCGGCACCCCCAACCTCGACATGCGCAGCCTCTACCTCAACTACGAGATCGCCCTGTTCCATTACACGCGCGGCGAGGTGGACCGCGTCGCGGCGTTCTTCTCCGGACTGGAGAAGGGGAGTGTGCCGCTGGGGGAAAAGCCCATCGGCCCCAGCCGCGCCTGGGCCGAACAGCTCTGCCACCTCATCTCGCCGCTGCTCTGACCCGCTCACAGGATGAGCATCACGTCCCCGTAGGAGTAGAAGCGGAAGCGGTTGCGGACGGCGTAGTCGTAGGCTTCCATGGTGAGGTCGCGCCCCGCGAAGGCGCAGACCAGCGCGAGCAGGCTCGACTTGGGCAGGTGAAAGTTGGTCTGGAGGATGTCCACGCCCCGGCAGGTGTAGGGGGGATAGATGTAGGCGGTGGTCTGTCCTGAGCCGGCATGAAAACGCCCGTCGTGCCACTGCGTCTCCAGCACACGGGTGGCCGTGGTGCCCACCGCCATTACCCGGCCGCCCGCCGCGCGGGTCGCGTTCAGAAACTCCGCCGTCTCCTCCGGAAACTCGAAGTCCTCCGCGTCCACCCGGTGGTCCTCCAGCCGCTCCGCCGTGATGGGCTTGAAGGTGCCGTAGCCCACATGGAGCGTGAGATGCGCCCGCCGCACCCCCTTCGCGTCGAGGGCGGCGAAGACCTCCGGGGTCAGGTGGAGCCCCGCCGTCGGCGCGGCCACCGCGCCGGGCGTCCGCGCGAACACGGTCTGGTAGCGGACCGCGTCGCCCGCCTCCTGCGCGTCCCGGTGAATGTAGGGGGGAAGGGGAATCTCGCCGATCCGTTCCAGCGTCTCCACCACGTCGGGACGGTCAAAGCGGACCCGGCGCTGCCCGTTGGGGAGCGGCTCCAGCACCTCGGCGCGGATGCCCCCCAGAAGCAGAACCGCCGCGCCCGGACGCACCTTGGCCGACGGGCGCACGAGGGCGGCCCAGACGCCGGGGGCATCCTCCCGAAGCAGAAAAATCTCCACCGCGCCGCCGCTCTCCTTGTGGCCGTGCAGCCGCGCGCGGATGACCCGGGTGTCGTTGAGCACCATGCAGTCGCCGGGACGGAGCCACGCAGCGACATTGCGGTAGACGTCCTCGGTGAGGGTGCCTGCGGCGCGGTCCACCACCAGCAGGCGCGACCCGTCCCGGTCCGGGCAGGGATGCTGCGCGATCAGTTCCTCCGGCAGGGTGTAGTCCAGGTCGGCGACGTTCATGCGGCCCCTACCACTCACAGCCGCAGTCGCGGCAGACATGGGCCTTGTCCCCGTCGTCGGGAATCTCCCGCGCGACCGCGAGAAGGACGATGTCCTTCACCAGCCCCAGGAGAAACCCGAGAAGGTCCTTGGCTTTCGCGGGGGCGGGGGGGAGGGTCTCGATGTCCTTGCCGCCGCATTCGGGGCAGACCGTCCCCGCCTCCACGGCGTCGTAATAGCTTTCCAGATCGGCATCGGGCTCGATGCCCAGTTCCTCCAGATCACTCCGCTGCTGGCCGGCCTCCACCCAGGAAACCGCCCATGCGACGAAGGGCTCCGGCACAGCCACCCCGACTCTTCGGTCAAGCGCCCTCCCGTAGCCGTACACACGCGGAAGGATGCCCTCCGAGGAAAGCCTGCACGGAACGTTGTAACTGGCGAGAATGCTGGCAAAGATGTCGGCCTCCCCCTCCTCGGGAAAAGAGGTCACCTCGTGCCACGCCGTCTCGGACCAGTCGGCATCCACCCCCCCGAGGGCGGAACCGTCAAATTCCTCCAATTCCGCGACACGCGCCTCAACATGCCGCCGGAGGGCTTCCGCCGCCGCCGGAACATCGGAAGGGCCCACGCACACCCCCACGGGCGCCTCGTTCTCCCCGCCCTCGGTCCACGCGCGGACGCCCACGGCGGCCAACGACTCCAAAAAGGGGGCGGCGGCCCGCTCGTGGCAAAAACTGGTCAGAAGGACGCTTTGGGTGCCGGCTGGCCGGGAGGTTGGGCTCATGAACGGCCCCTTTCCGGGTATTTGCCCAGAGCGCGCAGGGTCTCAATGCACAGGTCCGGGCGGTTGGTGATGAGGGCGTCCACGCCGCAGTCCACGCAGCGCGCCATCTCCGCCGGGTCGTCCACCGTCCACGCCGCGCTGGTCCTGCCCGCCGCATGGAAGGCCGCGATGCGCTCCGCCGTCACCGAATCCTTGCTGACGTTGAACCCCGCCACCCCGATGCGCGAGCCGAACATCACGAACCGCTCCCACTGCCCGGGTTTCTCGGGGTCGTCCGCGCCGAGAAACTCCGTGCGCAGTTCGGGCGCTTCCGCGAGGGCGATCACGCAGACCACGGGGGAGAAGGACTGGAGAACCACCTGATCCTTCATGCGGCGGGCTTTCACCGCCTTCAGGACTTCCCGCGTCAGCAGGAGGTTGCGGGTGCCGTCGGCCTCGATTTCACGCATCATCGCCCGGCGCAGAGACGCCTCGTCCCCCTGCCAGTCCTGCGCGAGGGCCACCAGCTTCTCCGTGAGTTTGGCGTCCGGCCAGTCGCTTTTCACCTCCAGATAGACGCCGATCTTCCCCCTGGCGAAGTCCAGCGCCTGCTCCAGCGAGGGGATGCGCTCCCCGGCGAACTCCGCGCCCTTCCACGCGCCGACATCGGCCTGCTGCAGGTCGGCAAGCGCGCTGAGGGGCACCACCCGCGGGTTTTCGTTGGCCACCCGCTTCAGGTCGGCGTCGTGGATGACCGCCAGCTTGCCGTCCTGGGTGAGGTGGCAGTCCAGCTCAAACCAGTCGGCCCCCATCTCGAACGCCTTGGAGAACGCCGCGAGGGTGTTCTCGGGAGCGTAGGCGCTGGCGCCCCGGTGGGCGATGACCGCCACGGCCCCCTCGGGCGGCCCCACGTGGAAGGTGGTGGCGCAGCCCGCCAGGGTCAGCAGGGCCACCGGCGAAAGATACATGCCTGGTCTCATCGAAACATACTCCTTGTCCGCCGGCCGGTCCGGCGCCTACTCCACCGGTCCCAGGGTGTAGGTTATGCGCACCCGGGCGGTGCATTTGATCTGGGAGACCTCCCCGGGCTCCACGGCCGGCTTGTCCTCCCAGGCGACTTCCAGAATCTCCGCGGAACCCACGGCGTAGATGGCGCTGCGCACCGCCGTGGCCACCGCCTCCGCCTGCGAATAGGCCAGTTCCACCGCCTTGGCCACCGCCGCGTCGGCCGTGAGATCGCGGTCCAGGGGCAGGAGTTTGGGCTGCTCCAGCCGGGCCCCCTGGGCCGCCGCCAGGGCGGACATCTTGTCGCAGAGCAGCCCGTACTGCACCGGGCCGGTGCTGGGCGTGTTCATGGTGGTCATGAGAAACTCGGCGCGCACCTCCGCCCAGACACACGCGGAGTCGAGGTCGGTCAGCAGCGGCGGCACGGAGGACACCACGGCGGGCTGCACCTCCCCCGAGCGCAGCAGTTGCTGCATTTCCGCGATGAAGGCGCCGGCGGACTCCACCGCGCTTTTCACATCCGGGCCCTCGAAGGACTTCTGAAACGTGAACAGGACGGAGCCGGGCACGGTGAGGGCGGTGCCGACCCCGGTGTTGATGACCACGGGCGTGTCCGCCGCGCGGCCCGCGGCGGGCAGCAGCGGGAGGGTCAGCACCATCACGAACCGGAACAGGGGGGACTTCATGGCGGGTCTCCTTGAAGAGTGGGTCATGCCGGAGGGGCGCCGCACAGGCACAGCGCCCGCGCTTCCTCGTCGCCGGGGGTGCGGCCGTAGCCGCAGACACCGAACACCTCGAAACGCCGCACCCCCGCCGCGGCGGCCCCGTGGATGCGCTCCAGGGCGGCGCGGTGGGGCGCGAACATGTCGTCGAGCACGGGGCCGTAGAACTGTTGAAGCCAGGCGAAGCGCGCCTCCGGCGCGGTGGCCGGGGGCACCTCGTCCAGCCGGTGCTCCAGCCAGGGAAGCCACTCGTAGAACTGCGACGGCATGGCATCCAGCAGGTGCCACTTGGCCTCGTCCACGCGGTCTATGGGCACCGCCAGGTCCGCCTGAAACGGCGCCTCCCGCGAGAAGGGGTCGGTCATGTAGAGGAACACCGGGTTGGTCTCCAGCGCGGGCTCCTCGGGGCACACATGGGGCACCGTGACCATGAAGGCCGCGTCCTGCACCAGCACGCCCGTGTAGCGGTGGTCCGGATGGTAGTCGTAGGGCCGGTGGCAGAGCACCACGTCCGCGCGGCAGCGCCGGATCAGCCGCACCATCTCGCGGCGCAGCTCCAGGGTGGGCATGAGCTCCCCGTCATGCACGTCCCAGGTCACGGCCTCATAGCCGCCCCTGCGCGCGGCCTCCAGCGCCTCGGCCCGGCGGCGCGCGGCCAGCTCCGGAAGGGGCGTCTCGTGGTGGCCCGCGTCGCCGTTGGTCAGCGAGACCGCCGTCACCCGGTGCCCGGCGGCGGCCCACTGGATCATGGACCCGCCCGCGTAGAACTCGGCGTCGTCCGGATGCGCGCCCGCGCACAGGATGTTCATTGCGCCGCGCCCTCGCGGACGAAATTCACCCGCACAGGGTTGCTCTGCAGCACGGTGCGGCTTGCGGAGGTCGCCGTCGCGGGGTCCAGCCCCGCCTCCGGCGCGCCCGCATCCATCAAAAACGCGTCCAGTTTCCCCACGACCAGCATCGTGTCGGGGACGGGGGACAGCCCCTGCATCAGGTCCACCTCCACCTGTTGCGGACGCGCCGCAACGGGGGCCGCCGGGACGGCGGATCCGCCCGCGCCCACCACAGTCTCCAAGGCGGGGGAAAGGGGGGCGTCATCCCGGTGCACCGCGCCGCGCAGCACCACGGGGCGCTCCGCAAAGCCGCGCTGGGGCTCCAGCGTCATCCGAAGCGTGAGGCTGGCGGGGTAGGGGGGGCGCACCGTCACGGTGCAGAGGGCCAGCCGGCCCCGCGCCGTTTCCATCTCCTCCACCGTCACCTGCGGGGGCAGGCCGTCGGGGGGCACCGTCGCCTTCACCACGATGCTGCTCTCAACGTCCCCGATGTCTATCACTGCGGGGCCGGGCGCCGCCTCCGGGGCCTGCGGCTGCGCGGCGGGCGGCGCATCCGCCCGCTTGGGCTCCGCGGAGGGGGGCGCGCCGCCCTGGGAGCATCCGGCGGGCAGCAGCACGCAGGCCGCGAGGGCCAGAAAAACGATCAACCGCATGGTGTTCTCCTTCCAGCGCGGCGCGCGTCCGGACCGGACGCCCATTGCCGCCGCGCATTCCATCAAACCACAACCGCGGCGGTTGGGGCAAGCATCCGCCGCCGGGTGGCCGCCGCGCGCATGGGTATGATACGCTTTTCGGGCAAAGGAGTCCCGCGGGATGGACGACACGCGCGCATATGTCAAGGTCAATGTCGAGGAACAGGACCGGGAGCGCAGCATCTGCGGGTTCCGCCAGCGCATTCTCAAGAAGGAGGACGGGGCCCCGGCGAGCATCACCCGCCTGCGGACGGACCATGCACAGCCCCACTGGCACCGCCACACGGACGAGTATTATTTCATCCTGAAAGGGGAGGGCGTGATCATCATAGACGGCGAGGAGGTTCCCGTCCGCCCGGGGGACTGTGTGTGGATACGGCCGGGGCATGTCCACCAGTCCGTCGGCGACCTGGAGTCGCTGATCATCGGGGTTCCGCCGTTTGACTATGATGACGTGGTGACGGATCCCCCCGCCGGCGCGGACCGCTGAGGCGGACCCCGCCGAACACGCGCCCCCGACAACGGCACGGTCCCGTCCGGGCGCATTCTGGAAGGCACGCATGAAGAATGAGAAGTCTGAGAAGAGGAAGCCCGCCGGCGCGGCCCCCGAAAAGGAGCCCGCGTTCGTGCCCGCATGGATGACCTACGCGGGCATCGCCGCCGTCGCGGCCGGCCTCTGGCTCATGCAGCGGGGCAACACGGGCGTCCCGGGAAGTTCGGAGCGCATGTGGTACGCCGGGGCCGTGATCACGGCACTCGGCGCGGTCGGCTGGCTGACGGCGGGCATGTCCTTCCACCAGATGGTCGAGTGGACCCGCGGCGGTCTGATCGCCCTTGCGCTGGCCCTGGTCTTCCGCTGGGCCGTCGCCGAACCCTACCGCATCCCCTCGGGCTCCATGGAGACCACCCTGCACGGCGATCCGGGCTTCGGCAAGGGCGACCGGGTCTGGGTCAACAAGTGGGTCTACGGCATCCGCGTGCCTTTCATGAACAAGCGCCTCTACCACGGCAGCCCCCCGCAGCGCTGGGACATCGTCGTCTTCAAGACTGTCGAGAAAGATGCCGTGTTCAAAACCCTGGTCAAACGCATCGTCGGCCTGCCCGGCGAACGCATCCAGATACGCAACGGGACGGTGTACGCCGACGGAAAGCCGCTGACGCCGCCCCCGGGCATGCCGGAGGACCTCTTTTACACCGCGCCCTTCGAGGGGCGTTACGGCATCCTGCCGTCCGACGAGTATTCCCGGGTGCCCGAGGGCCACTACCTGCTCCTGGGCGACAACAGTTCCCACAGCCGCGACGGCCGCTGGTTCGGATGGGTTCCCAACGAGAACCTCGTGGGACGCGTCGCCTGCATCTGGTGGCCCCCCCCGCGCTGGCGCGATTTCACCGGGTTCTCCCGCACCCTCTGGTGGCGCGTCTCCGCGGCGCTGGTCGTGCTGCTGACACTGGTCCGCCTGCTGGCGGGCCGGACCGTGACCGCGCCGACGGCGGAGGGGGGGGAGCGGTGGCGCTTCGCCCTCGCCCTGGCCTACGGGTTCCGGGTGCCGCTCAGCCGCCTGTGGCTCCTCCGGTGGGCGCGCCCCCGGCGGGGCGAGCTGGTGCTGGCGTCGGTGGCGGCCGACAAGAACCAGGAAGTTTCTTTCACCGGGTGGGTCGCCGCCCTGCCCGGCGAGCGGGTCACTCTGGAGGAGGGCCGCCTGCTGGTGAATGGAAAGGAGCGTCCCCTGCCCGCGCCGGTCCTGGAGGCTCCGGCTTCCGAGGACGCCGCGGCGGCCCCCTACGGACGCCTGCGCACCCCGGAGCATGCCCAGGTGCCCGAGGGGCACTATTTCGTCCTCGCGCCCGTCAAGGCCGGGGAGCAGGGGGACAGCCGGACCCTGGGCTGGGTGGCGGAACGGGACATTCTTGGCCGGGTCGGCGGACCCGCCTCCGGCGGGGCGGGGGAATAGGCGCGCATCCGGGGAGCCCGGACATGTTCGGTGTCTACATACACATCCCCTTTTGCAGGACTAAATGCCCCTACTGTGACTTCGTGAGCCTGCCGGTGGGCGGGAATCCGCCGGATGCCTTCATAAAGGCGCTGTGCCGTGAAATCGCGGCGTTTGACGGACCCGACCGGGCGGACACCCTCTTCTTCGGCGGAGGCACCCCCTCGCTGGTCCCGCCTGCCGATCTGGAGCGCGTGCTGGACGCCGTGTTTCGCCGCTTCCGCGTCGCGCCCGACGCCGAAATCACCCTGGAGGCCAACCCCGACGACGTGACGGCGGACAGGGTCTCCGCCTGGCGGGGGCTGGGCGTCAACCGCCTGAGCCTGGGGGTGCAGAGTTTTGACGACCGGGTGCTCTCCTGGCTGGGGCGGCGCCATGACGCGGACGGCGCGCGCCGGGCCATCGGGCGAACGGCGGCGGCATTCGACAACTGGAGCATGGACCTCATCTTCGGCGGCAAGCCGCACGGAGCATGGGGGGAGACCCTGCGGGAGACAGCCGCCCTGGCCCCGCCCCATGTGTCGGCCTACGGACTCACCTTTGAGGAGGGCACCCCCTTTGCCGCGCGGCGGGAACAGGCCGTGGACGAGGACACCGCCCTGTCCCTTTACCGGCAGGCGCACCGGGTGCTGGCCTCCCATGACCGCTACGAAATCTCCAACTTCTGCCTGCCCGGACGGGCCTGCCGCCACAACCTTGTCTACTGGCGCAACGGGGAATACGCGGGTTTCGGCCCGGGAGCGTACTGTTTCACCGGGGGGGTACGGGCGCAGAATCCGGCGAACCTGGACGCGTATGTGCGCGCGCCCGGCGAAAAGTCCGAGGCGCTGGCACTGACGCCCCGGGAAATCAAGGTGGAGACCCTGATCCAGCATTTCCGGCTGCGCGAGGGCATCACGGCGGAGGGGTACCGGGAGCGCTTTGGCGCGTCCCTGGAGGCGGATTTCGGCACCGTGCTGGCGGGCCTGAAGGGGAGGGGGCTCCTGGAGTGGGACGGATGCGCCGCGCGCCCCACCGTGCCGGGCTTTGAGCTGAACAACGAGATCGGGCTGGCGTTGGTGGGGGAGGGGACGGAATGACCCTCCACCGCCTCTCCCTGCGCTCCCTGCGGTTTCCCCCGGCCGAACATGCCGACGCCGACGGCCTGCTCGCCGTGGGCGGGGATCTCAGCCCGGAAAGGCTTCTGGCGGCGTACCGCGGCGGTATTTTTCCCTGGTACAGCGAGGACACGCCCATCCTCTGGTGGTCGCCCGACCCGCGCATGGTCTTCTTTCCCGGCCGGGTGCATGTGTCCCGGCGGTTGGCGCGCACCCTGCGTTCGGGCCGCTTCGAGGTGACAGTGGACACGGCCTTCGCCGAGGTGATCCGCGCCTGCGCCGAGACGCCCCGGGAAGGGCAGGACGGGACGTGGATCCTGCCGGAGATGGCCGCGGCCTACACCCGGCTCCATGAAGCGGGCCACGCCCACTCTGTCGAGTGCCGCGAGGGGGGCGCGCTTGTCGGGGGACTGTACGGAGTCTCCATCGGCGGCTGCTTCTTCGCGGAGTCCATGGTTCACCTGCGCCGCGACGCGAGCAAGGCGGCCCTTGCCGCATTGTCGGCGCTCTGTCTCCACAGGGGCCATGCCCTGATAGACGCGCAGATGCCCACGGCCCACCTGGCGTCCATGGGCGGGGTGGTGATGCCGCGTCGGGAGTATCTGGAGCGGGTGCGCGCCGCGGCCGCACGGCCGGACACTGCGGGCGTCTGGACGATGCCCGAAGACTGGCTGACCGCCGCCGCGGATGTCAGGGAATAGCGAGCTGCGGCTGCATTTCCTGCGTGAGCCGCTCCAGTTCGGCGGCGTGGGCCCGGTCTGCCATCTCGGTGAGCGCCTCCTGCTCCAGCCCCTTCATGCCCGCCTGCACGGCGCCGTTCAGGTCCTCGGAGAAGCCGCGCCCGCTGTAGGTGGGCGCGCTCCCCTTGAGCGACTGTTTCCACTGGTTCAGCAGGTCGCGCACATCCCGCAGTCCCCGGGACCGCTGCTGGGCCTCGGAGGGGAACTCGTCCGTCACCTCCTGATAGGCGATCTCCGCCTGCTGAAGGAGGCTGATGGCCTCGGCGTAGTAGGACCGGGCGGCCTCCTGCTCCGCCATGGCGCGCATCTCCGCCGCGCGGCTGAGCGCCTCGCGGTGGGCTGTCTGGCGGTTGTCCCGGGCGGTGATCTGCGCCTCGGCCTCCAGGCGTTTCGCCTCGGCCTCGGGATGCAGCGGGTTGGCCTTGGCGGCGGCGGCAAAAGCGTCGCGGGCGTCCTCGAGGCGTCCATCCTGGAGCAGCCCGTTCCCCTTGCCCACATAGAAGTCCGCCACCTTCCTGGAAACGTCCTTCCGGTCCGGGGCGGCCGCGAGCACGGTCTCATACGCCGCGATGGCCCGCTCCTCGTGGCCGGCGGCCAGCAGCATGTCGCCGACGCGGGCGCTCATGTCGGCGGTGAAGGGGGTGAGCTGCCGGTGGGCGGCTTCGGCGGCCTCCAGCTCCTGGAGGTTTCCCCGCTGAATCAGATACTCCTGCGCGGCGAGGACATATTCCTGGAGCTGGGACTCGGATATCCCCCCCGGCACGGTGCGGGAGGTGAGCACGGTCCACCAGACATCCGCCACGGCGGCCACGGAACGGCTCGCGTCCGCCGGAAAGGTGGTCTCCGCGACCCCCTTGAACCCCACGCCGTCCTTGTATTGCCTTTCGATCAGCTCGGAGTTCAGGGTGAGCTCGTTCTGAAGGCGGGCGAAATAGGCCTTGGGGTCCACCTCTTTGCGGGCCGCCTCCACGAGACGCACGCCGGTGATGGCGTTGTCGGCGTCGGCGTAGTACATGTTCCGCCAGATCACCTCGGCCCCCGCCAGGGGCGCCGTGACGACGCAGACCATCTTGCCCAGAATGCCGAGGCGGTGGGCGAAATACGCGTCCACCCGCCCGCGCCGCGCCGCGGACAGAAGGGCCATCTCCTGCTCGATCACCGAGACGGGGGCGGTGGCGAATTCGGGATACCGCGCGGTGATCTCCGACAGCGGCAGGGCGACGCCCGCGCGGATGTGCCCGTCCATCCGCGCTATCGGCGCGTTGCCGGTCTTGGAGACCAGGTTGGCCGCCGTCGTCACAATGGCCGACTGCGTGCGGGGGCCCCAGGCATTCGCCGCGGGGGCCGCCAGCACCAGCGCCGCGGCAAGGGCCGGCAGAAACCTTGTGGTTCGTCGCATGTCTTCTCTTCTCCTGGGAAAAATCCGGCCGCTCAGGAAGCCTGCATCGTCTGCTTCAACTGGCTGACCAGCACTTCGATCTCGTTCACGTTCGCGCCGGACCCGGACGCCCGCTGAAGCTCCAGAAAACGCTCCAGCTCGCGGACGCCCTCGTCCAGGGCGCTGCGCCCCACCTGAAGGAGGCCCAGCTCCAGATGCGCCGCCGCGTAGTTCGGGTCCGCCTGGATGGCGCGCCGGAACGCGTTCTCCGCCTCGCCCGGGTTCTCCTGTTTCGCGTGGATGAGGCCCTGGATCGTCATCATGCGGGCCGAGGCCAGCCCCAGCTCCGAGGCGCGCCGCATGGCGGCCGCCGCCCGGTCCACATTGTCCGTCTTCAGAAGAATGACGGCCATCTGCACCGCGGCCTCCGCCGCGTGGGGCCCGGAACCCGACGATACCCGCTCAAACTCCGTGAGCGCCTCGTCGCCCAGCCCCGCCTGCTGCAGGGCCAGGGCAAAGAAAAACGCCACACGCGGGTCCTCGGGAAGGTCCCGGCGGGCCTGCCGGAGCAGGGAGAGTGCCTGCTCGTAGGCGCCGTTCCGAAGCAGGTGCAGGGAAAGCAGAAACCGCACCCGGCCGGGGGCGGAGGGGTTCTTGTCCAGCGACGCCTGCAACGCCTGGGCCGCCTGTTCGCCCTGCCCCTGAAGGCTGAGCACCAGACCCAGCGCCGCCTGCGCGTCCCCGTTGTCCGGGGCGGCGGCGGCCAGTTCGCGCAGCGTCTTCTCGGCCGCAGGCAGGTCGCTCTCAAGCGCGCGGGCCACCCCCGGCATCACGCCCAGGGAAATGCCCGTGGCCATTCCCGCCAGCCCCGCGTCGTGAATGGCGGAAACCTGCTCCTGATACTCATGCGCGGCGCCGAGCGCCGTCACGAGCAGGCGCCAGGCCTTGTGCTCGCCGGGGTGCAGGCGCACCAGCTCGCGCAGCACGGAAATCTGCCGCCGCAGCCCCTCGTCCCCGCCGGCCTTTGCCGCGGCGACCACCGCCAGGTAGCCGGGGGAGGGATCCTTGGCGTCCAGTTTCAGCGCCGCCTCAAACGCGTCGGCGGCCCGCGCCGGCTGGCCCGCCTGCATCAGAAGTTTTCCCTGAAACAGCCGGGCGTCCCGGCTGTTGGGACGGCGGTCCACAGCCTTCTGCACCGTGGCGAGCGCCTCGGGGATGTTCCCCGCCGCCGCCTGCGACCGCGCCTTGTCCAGGGGGTCCCCCAGGAAAAACGCGGCGCCCAGCACGAGTCCGGCCACCAGGACCGTCACGCCCGCCCCGACAGCCAGCCACTTCAGCAGAACCCCCACCGGGAAGGAGCGCCCGGGGGCTTCGTCCTTCTTCTTCCCCGCCGAAGCGACACGCTGCCCCGTGAGCAGGTTCGTGCCGCAGGCCACGCAGATGATGTCATCCGCCTGCACCTCGGCGCGGCAGTTGGGGCAGCGCTTTCCGGGGGAGGGCGCAACGGCCCCCTGCTTCAGCGGGCCGCCGCAGTGCGGGCAGTTGCGGTTGCCCGACGGCGCCTCTTTTCCGCAGAACGGACACGGTGTCGTTTCAGCCACGGTACGTCCACCTTCCTTGTTGTCGCCCGCAGGGGGGCCGCCTACATGTCCTCCGGGGGAAGCTCCGCTCCGCACGCGCGGCACCGCCGCGCGTCCACCCGGTTCCGCTTCCCGCATCCGGGGCATTTCCTGGCGAAGAGGGACGGCACACTCACCAGCGTCACCACGGCGATGATGCCCGTCATCACCACCAGATAGCCCGTGTAGTGCATGGGCGCACGCCTCCCGGTCGCTGGTCCGGACAGTCCTCGTCCATCTTCATCACGGGTATTATACACGGAAGCCCCGTTTTCGCCAACCCCCTGTCAAGAAAAAATGCGGCGCCCCGGCGCGTGCCCATCGTTTCAAATCGTTTTTCATGAGCAGGTTAGGGTGTGAATGGGGTTCCAGACGGGAAACGCGCCAATTGCGGCAATTGCGCAAGATGCGAACATGCAAACAAACAATCCCGGCGCGGAAGAAACGGGCTCGAAAACGGATGCCCGAATCTTCGGGCGCGTGAACCCGGCCGAGGCCCCCGCGCCTACTTGCGGCGCTGGTTTTCCAGCCGCGCCAGCCGCTCATCCTCCGCACGCACCTCCTCCGCGTAATTCCGGCGGCGGTACTTGTGGAGGTAGTCCTCGGCGCCCTCTTTCTTCGCCTTTCGGGAAATGGGGGTGCCGTCGGCGTTGTATTTCGGTTTCGGCTTGTGCTGGGTGGCCATGGGACGGTACCGGAAGACCAGCATCAGCACGATGGCCGCGAAGCAGGCCTCCATGTACAGAATCCAGTTGGGCTCGTAAAGTTCGCGCTCCCAAAAGGTAAAGAGGGGGGTCATCCAGTCCACCTGCTCGGAAGGCGTCCCGTCGGGACGGAGCGCCTTCATGGAGGAGGTGACCTTGAACCACGCCGTCACCCGGACAAGGAGATGGACCGCCCCGTGCATCAGGGAGAGGTAGACGGAAATCTCCAGCAGATAGAGAATCAGCGGGACGGTGACCTTGCGGGTGAAGTAGAGGAAGGGGACCCCGACGGCCGCGCCGCCAATGTACCAAGTCTTGTACTCCGCGAGGTGCTCAAGCACCGGGCCAAGCAGCTCCATGTAAAAGTCCATGAACCTCTCCATGTGCGGAATCCCGCCGGGGGGACCCGCCGCCTTGTTTCCGCGCTTCGGTTATTCTAACATGTCGAAAAGGAAAAACAACGCGGCGCGCATGATTCCATCCCGCGCGCCAAAGACGGAGGCATCCATCATGGGCGGCATGGCACGCAG
>JAPXRP010000047.1:0-24154 GCA_033813475.1 Candidatus Hydrogenedentota bacterium | reverse complement strand
ACAGGTTCCAGGGCGACGGCAACCCCGTGGTCTGGCAGGCGCCCGACGGGCTGGTGTGGCTGTTTTATGTGAACCGCCTCGGGGAGACGTGGTGCACGTCGCGGGTGAAGGCGAAGGTGTCGAAGGACGGCGCGGAGACCTGGTCGGACTCCTTCATGCTGACGTGGGAGGAGGGCACCATGGTCCGCGGCCAGCCCATCGTGCTGAACAACGGCGACTACCTCCTGCCGCTGTACAAGGAGATGGGCGGCGACCGCGAGTTCACGTCCCCCGAGACCACCTGCTTTTTCATGCGCTACACCCCGTCCACCAAGACCTGGACCGAGAGCAGCCGCATCCACTCGGCCAAGGGCAACGAGCAGGCCCAGGTCGTCCAGCTCACGGACGACCACCTCTTCTGCTTCACCCGCCGCAGCGGCGGCTACGAGCCCACGACAGACGGGTGGATGATCCGCAGCGACTCCTTCGACGGCGGCAAGACCTGGTCGGAGGGCGTCAACACGGAGTTCCCCAACTGCAACTCCGCCGTTGAGCTCATCAAGCTCGCCAACGGCGACCTCCTGCTCGTCTACAACGACAACATGAACGACCGCACGCCGCTCACGGTCGCCGTCAGCAAAGACGGCGGCGAGACCTGGCCCTTCAAGCGCGACATCGCCGGGGGCAACAACGACTTCGCCTACCCCTACGCCGTGCAGGGAAAGGACGGGAAGATCTACCTCGTCTACACCACCAACGGCCGCACCACCATCATGCTCGCCGTCTTCGACGAGGCCGCCGTCACCGAGTACACCAACGAGTGACGGAGGCCAGGCTGCGGGATAAGACGGGCGCGGACCGGAGCATTGGCGGGCACGAGATCGCTTCGCTTCGCTCGCGATGACGTGTTTCCCCGGTCATTGCGAAGGGGCGGCAGCGACTGCGGCAATCCCGTTCCCGGCACGCCCCGCTTCTCACGCTTCCCTGTCCGGTGTTTCCGGCGCCGCCTCCCGCTTGCCTTGGCGCGGCGGTTTTCGTATGCTGTTGTCTCCAACCATAAGGAGCGCGGACCATGGGCAAAATCGGCATCGGCGTGAACATGGAGTTTGTCCGGCACGAGGACAAGAGCTTTGAGTGGGGGGTGGAAAAGGCGGCGGAGCTGGGCTATGAGTATGTGGAGCCCATGGTGCACTGGGGCCGGGAGCTCCTGAGCGAGGCGGGGTATTTCCACAGCGTCTCGATGCTGGACGACCCGCTGCGCCTGCGGCGGGCCTGCGAGCGCGCGGGGATCAAGATGTCGGGCCTGAGCGCCCACTGCCCGCTGTGCAAGCCGGAGATCAGCGTGGAGTACCTGAAGCAGGCCGTCCGCTTCGCGGCGGAGGCTGGCGCGCCGGTGATCAACACGGACGAGGGGCCAAAGCCCGCGTGGACGACGGTGGAGGAGGACCATGTGCTCATGCGGTACACGCTGTGCGAGGCGGCGGCGGTCGCCGCGCCGCGGGGCATCCTCATCGGCATCGAGCCGCACCAGCAGTACAGCAAGACGCCGGACGGGCTGGACCGCATCCAGGCGCTGCCCGACAGCCCCGTGGTGGGCATCAATTTCGACATGGGGAACAGCTACCTCGGCGGGCAGGACCCGTATGTCTGGCTGGAGCGGGTGAAGGACCGGCTGGTCCACCTGCACGCGAAGGACATCTCGGTCAGCCAGTCGGACTCCGAGCGGGGCAAGGTGACGGGCACGCCCGTGGGCTGCGCCTGCGGCGACGGCGTCATTGACTGGAAGCGCGTCGCGGACATCTGCCGGACCGTCCCCCAGGACATCGTCTTCTCCGTCGAGTGCGGCACGGTGGACCAGGCGGAGCGCAGCATCGCGCACCTCAAGGCTGCGCTGGGGTAGGTGGGCGGGCGATCCCTGCCTGCCTTTCAATGTCTCGGGCGAGCCTTCGTTTCTGCTATCACGACCGCAGGGAGAAGGGGAGAAGTAAGGACTCCCCGACGGCGGGGGGCGCGAAGGGTTCGAACTGTCCTTTCTTCCGCATGAGAAAGAGGTACCGCTCCGCTTCGGGTGCTTCGGCGAAGTCAAGGCGGATGCGGACGGGCCCCCTGTCCCCCGTGGCCAGCACGGTCACCGCGAGCCCGTCCAGATCGCGGATGTCGCCGGGCCGCAGGGGATTCTCCGCGGTGCTCAACAGCCGCTCGAAAGCCCCTTCCAGCATCTGCCCCCCGAGCACCTCCAGTTCCATGGTCTTCTCCCCGGTGCGGGAGAGGCGGTGGTCGTAAGGCGCAAAGGAGAGGGTCCACCAGGACCGCGCCAGCGGCAACCCCGCGTGGGCGCGGATGATGGGCGGGTAGATGCCCGTGTAGGGGTCGGGAACGCAGGGGACGATGACCTGCCGGGGCGTGATGTCCGTGTGGTCCAGCGGGTTGCGGAGGATGCCCCGGTTCAGGTGGGCGCCCACGGCGCGCAGCCCCGCGGTCTGCACGGGCCAGGACAGAGGGGCGAAGACCAGATGCAGGAAGAACAGCAGCCCCGCCACGGCGGACGCGGCGCGGCGCTTTGTCCGCGTGTCCGCGTCCAGGGCGGCGCGGGCCGCGTGGCGCAGGACCACCGCCAGTATGACCGCCCCGCCCAGGGAGACCGCCAGCAGGAGCCGCGAGGTCATGATCGCCGAGAGGGCGGGGGCGGCGGCCATGGCGGTGCCGGGGCCCATCCACCGGAGGGCGCGCCGCTCGCGCGGGTCCATGCGCCGCCAGAACACGGCGACGAGCAGAAGAACAAGCGCGAGCGCCCCCGCGCCCATCAGGGCCACGGCGGGCGCGAGTCCGGGAATCAGCGTCTCCGCCTCGCAGGGGATGGACAGGAACTGCCCGCCCGCCAACTGGAGAAAGCGCAGCGGGGCGGCGGCGAGGTATTTCAGCGGGGCCGCGCCGGGGTCAATATACATGTCGGAGTGCGCCGCGCCGTAGCCCGCCGCCCGATACCACAGAAAATAGCCCAGTGCGAGGGCTGCGGCAGGCGCGAGCGAGAGGGCGCGCCGGATCCGCCCGTCCTCCGCGCCGAAGGCCTCATAGGCCGCCACATAGGCCAGAATGCCGACGGCGGCCTCCGCGCCGAGGAGTCCGACGCCGTATCCGAGCAGCGAGAGCGGCAGGCCGGCCCGCCACCCCGTCTCGCGCCAGCGCAGGTGCGCCGCCAGCCCCAGCACGGCGGGCGCGCAGGCAACCACGGCGTTGCGGTTGGACCACCACGCGGCGGGAAAGAAATGCGCGTCGTCCACGAGGAAGACGACCAGTGCCAGCGCGCAGGCGGCGGGCGGCAGGACACGGCGGAACACGAGCAAAGCCCCCAGGCACAGCAGCAGATACCAGAGCAGGGAGTGCGCCTGGAAGGCGGGGAAGAACTGCCCGAACAGGGCGCGGTCCAGCCGCATGAGCAGGACGGACAGGGGGCGGAAGAACTTCGCCTTTGCCTCCAGGTCCACAAACCAGGGGAAAGGCCCGGAACGCAGGTTGGCCGACATGGCCTCCGCGTTCCCCGGGGCGAAACAATAGGGAGCCAGGGGGACGGCAGTCGCCTGTTTTCCCTCAATGAGGAGCAGGTGAAAGAAGTCATCCCCGAAAAAGCCAAGGAAAAATGCGGGAAGCATGACCAGCGCGGCCAGGGGCAGGAGGCGGCGGCTGTCTGCACCTTCCAGAAGACGCAGGATGCGGAACATGGGGCACTCCGTGGGGAAAAGACGGACAAAGGACTGCCATTGCCCGGGCCGACATGCTACCATATCCGGGTCGGCGCGCACGGGGCGCGCCCGAGGCGGCGGACCCGCGGCATTCAGGAGGCCTCGTCATGCCTGTTAAACCGGTGGACTGGCGGAACGGCCAGCTTTTCATCCTCGACCAGACCCTGCTGCCCCGGGAGTGCTGCGAGGCGGAACTGCCCACGGTGCGGGCGGTGTGGGACGCCATCCGCCGCCTGCGGGTGCGCGGCGCGCCCGCCATCGGCGTGTGCGCGGCCTACGGCGTGATTGTGGGGATGCGCGAGCAGAAGCCCCGCGACGGCGCGGCGGCGGTGGCGGCGGCGGACGCAGCAGCGGACTATCTGGCCACGGCGCGCCCCACGGCGGTGAACCTTTTCTGGGCCCTGGACCGCATGCGCGCGGCGGCGTGCGGGATTTCCGCGGGCACCCCCGTGGACGGGGTGCTGGAGGCGCTGGAGCGCGAGGCGGACGCCATTTTCGCGGAGGACGACGCGATGTGCCGCGCCATCGGCGCCCACGGCGCGCCGCTGATCACGGAGGGCGCGGGCCTGCTCACCCACTGCAACGCGGGCGGGCTGGCCACCTCCGGCTACGGCACGGCCCTGGCGCCCATGTTTGCCGCCCACGCGGCGGGGCGGAAGTTTCATGTGTTCGCCGACGAGACCCGGCCCCTGCTCCAGGGGGCGCGCCTGACGGCCTGGGAGCTCCAGCAGGCGGGCATTCCCGTGACGCTGATCTGCGACAACATGGCGGCGGTGGTCATGCGCGACCGCCGGGTGAACCTGGTGATTGTGGGCGCGGACCGCATCGCGGCGAACGGCGACACGGCCAACAAGATCGGGACCTACGGCGTGGCGGTGCTCGCGCGGGCGCACGACATCCCCTTCTACGTCGCGGCCCCTTCCTCCACCTTCGACCTTTCCCTGGACTCCGGGAAGGCGATCCCCATCGAGGAGCGCGACCCGCTGGAGGTCACCTGCGGCTTCGGCATCCAGACCGCGCCGGACGACATCGGCGTATACAACCCGGCCTTTGACGTGACCCCGGCGGAGTTGATCGCCGGAATCATCACGGAAAAAGGGGTCATTGCCGAGCCCGATTGCGCGAAGATCGCCCGGATCATCGGCGGGGGCGCGGCATGAGCGGCGCGACGCGCATTGTCGCCATTGACGGCCCCGCGGGCGCGGGGAAGAGCACCGTGGCCCGCCGGGTCGCGGAGCGGCTGGGGTTCGCCTTTCTGGACACGGGGGCCATGTACCGCGCCGCCACCTGGCGCGCCCTCGCCCGGGGGGTGGACCTCGGCGACCCCGAGGCGCTGGCCGCCTCCACCCGCGACATGCGCCTGGAAATGGCCGAGACGCCCCAGGGGCAGCGGGTGACGGTGGACGGCGAGGACGTGACGGCGGCCATCCGCACCCCCGAAGTGACGCGCCTCATCTACAGGCTGGACCAGATTTCCGAGGTGCGCCGCATTCTCGTGGGGCACCAGCGCCGCTTCGGCGAGCGGGGCCCCACGGTCGCGGAGGGGCGCGACATCGGCACGGTGGTCTTCCCCCGCGCCAAGTGCAAAATCTACCTGGACGCGTCGCTGGACTGCCGCGCCCGCCGCCGCGCCGCCGACCTCGCCGCGCGCGGCGTCCATGTGGACCTCGACCAGCTGCGCGGGGAAATCCGCGACCGCGACGAGAAGAGCCGCACCCGCGCCGACTCGCCGCTGCGCCAGGCCGACGACGCCGTCCTCCTGGACACCACGGACCTGACGGCGGACGAGGTGGTCGAGGCCATCGTCTCCCTTGCGGGGGCCCGCCTGTGACGGCGGCTTTCCCGGCCCCCGTGTGGCGGGTCGCCGAGACGGAGCGGCGGGCCACCTCCGAGCTCGCCCGGGCGGCGGGCGTGCCGCCGGTGGTGGCGCAGCTGCTCCTGCAGCGGGGCATCCGCTCCCCGGAGGAGGCCCGGCTCTTTTTGAACCCCTCCCTCGCGCAGCTCTGCGACCCCTTCCTGCTGACGGACATGCGGAGGGCCGTGGACCGGATCACGCTGGCCCGGGAGCGGGGGGAGCGGGTCGTCGTCTTCGGCGACTACGACGTGGACGGCGTCTCCGCCACCGCGCTGCTCACGCGGGCCCTGGGGCGCTTCGGCATCGCCTCCGTGCTGCCGCGCATGCCCGACCGGCTGCGCGACGGCTACGGCATCCTGCCCGCCCATGTGGACCGGGCGCGCGCCGACGGCGCGGGGCTCATCGTCACGGTGGACAACGGCACCAGCGCGCTGGCGGCGGCGGAGCGCGCGCGCGCGCTGGGAATGGGCCTGGTCGTCACGGACCACCACAGCATCGAGGGGCCCCTGCCCCCGGCGGACGCGGTGGTCAACCCGCGCCGGGAGCCGGAGGGGCACCCCTGCGGCGCCCTCTGCGGCGCGGGCGTGGCGTTCAAACTGGGGTGCGCCCTGAACGGCACCCCGAACGACCTGGACATCGCCGCGCTGGGCACGGTGGCGGACATCATGCCGCTGCTGGGCGAGAACCGGAACCTGGTGGCCCTGGGACTCCGCCACATGAAGCGGCACCAGCGGCTGGGCATCGCGCGGCTCGCGCAGGCGGCCGGGTTCAGCCTGGCGGAGGTCACCTCCGAGCGCATCAGCTTCCATCTCGGGCCGCGGATCAACGCCGTGGGCCGGCTTGACGACGCGCGTGCCGCCCTCGACCTCCTTCTGGCGGAGTGCCCCAAAGAGGCCGAACGGCTGGCCGGCGTGCTGAACGCGGCCAACACGGAGCGCCGCCAGATTGAGCAGCGCATCTTTGACGACGCCGTGGAGGAGATCGAGAGTCTCGGCCTGCACAAGGGGGACGCCATCGTTGTCGGACGCTCCGGATGGCATCAGGGGGTGGCCGGCATCGTGGCCTCCCGCATCGCCACAAGGTACCACCGGACGGCGGTTGTGCTGTGCGTCGAGGGGGACACCGCCCGGGGTTCGGCGCGCGCCGCGCCCGGCGTGGACCTCATGGAGGCGCTGAACGCGTGCCGCGCCCATTTCTCCAGGTACGGCGGGCACCGCGCCGCCGCGGGCATGACCCTCGGCCGCTCGGCCATAGACGCCTTCGCCGCGGACTTCGTGCGCGCCGTGGGCGCGCAGACCGGCGGGGACCCCGCCCGGCCCCTGCTCCACGTGGACGCGCAGGTGGCCCTGAGCATGGTGGACGAGGCGCTCCTGCGGGCGCTGGAGGCGATGGAGCCCTTTGGCAACGCGAACCCGGCCCCGGTCTTTGCCGCCTACGGCGTCGAGGTGGTCGCGGGCACGGTGCGCGTGCTCAAGGACCGGCACCTCAAGATGTCCCTGCGCCAGGGCGACAAGGTGTTCGCCGCCCTGTGGTTCCAGCAGGCGGAGCGCCATCTGACCGGCGGACTCCCCCCCCTGGCCGACGCGGCGTTCACCCCCGTGTTCGACGAGCGGGCGATGGACGGGTCCATCCAGCTCTACCTGAAAGACCTGCGCCCGGCGGAGGGGCGCTGAGGGGTCAGTCCTGCGCGGACAGGCCGTACTTCTGCAGGCGGTAGCGCAGGGAGCGCGGCGTGAGCCCGAGCAGCCCCGCCGCCCGGATCTGGGAAAACCGGGCGCGCTCCAGCGCCTGCTCGATGTACTTGCGCTCCACCTCCGAAATCACGGCCTCAAGATTGATGCCGCCCTCCGGCAGGTCGGCCGTCGGCATGTCGGGCAGGGGCACATACTCCCGGACTGCGGGGGGCAGATCCCTCGGCTCAATCACGTCGCCGCTCAGGGCCAGCGCGCGCTCGACCACGTTCGCCAGTTCCCGGATGTTGCCGGGCCAGGAATAGCGTGCCAGCAGCGCCTCGGTCTCCGGAAGCAGCTCCTTCACCGCGCAGCCCATGTTCACCGCGTGCTTCTGGATAAAGTGCCGCGTGAGCAGGGGGATGTCCTCTCCGCGGTCCCGCAGGGGGGGGACGTGGATCGGGATCACATTGAGGCGGTAGAAAAGGTCCTTGCGGAAGTCCCCCTGCTCCACCATCTCCTCCAGGTTGCGGTTGGTGGCGGAGACAATGCGGACGTTGACGTTGATGGACGCCGTGCCGCCGACCGGGGTGACCGAGTTGTTGTCCAGCACCCGCAGCAGCTTCACCTGGAGCTTCATGGGCATCTCGCCGATCTCGTCCAGCAGGAGGGTGCCGCCGTTGGCGACAACGAAGAGCCCCTCCTTGTCCTCGCCCGCGCCGGTGAAGGCGCCTTTCTTGTAGCCGAACAGCTCGCTTTCCAGCAGGGTTTCGGGGATGCCGCCGCAGTTGATGGCGACGAAGGGCTTTTCGGCGCGCTGGCTGAGGTGGTGGAGCGCCCGGGCGACGAGCTCCTTGCCCGCGCCGCTTTCGCCATAGATGGCCACGGTGCTCGGCAGCCCGGCCACGCGCCGCACCATGGAGAGGACCTCCAGAAAGGCGGGGCTCTTGCCGACCATGTTTCCGGGGCTGCTGCGGCGGGCCTGGTCCTTGCGGAGGGCCTCGTTCTCCCGGCGCAGGTTGCGCTCGGAGACGACGCGCGCCACGCGCAGGCGGATTTCATCGTTGGAGCGGAAGGGCTTCTGGACATAGTCGGCCGCGCCCAGGCGCATGGCCTCCACGGCGGTCTCCACGGAGCCGTGGGCCGTGATGACCACCACGGGCATCCGCGGGTCGCTCTCGCGCATCCACGACAGCAGGCGCAGGCCCGCGTTGCGGTCGCCGCCCATGTGAAGGTCCGTCATGGCCGCGTCGAACTGCGCGCCGTCCATGGCCGCGCGGGCCTCGTTCTCGCCGGAGGCGCAGTGCACCTCGTAGCCCGCGCTCTCAAGCACGATCTCCAGAAGCTCACGCATGCTCAGCTCGTCGTCCACGACGAGCACACGGTGCCTTGCCGTCACCCTTGGGTTTCCTCCGGGCCCGACGCCGCCGTCCGGCCGGGTTCGTCGCCTTCCGGCGCGCCGGGGAAGGCCCTCGGCAGGCGCACGACAAAGACCGCGCCCCCCCCCGGCCGTGTCGCGGCCTGTATGCTGCCGTCATGCACCGTCACGATCCTGCTGCAGACCGCGAGGCCCATGCCCACGCCGCGCTCCCTGCCAGTATAAAACGGCTCGAATATTTGTGCAACTTTGTCGGGGGGGATGCCCGGGCCGCAGTCCTCGAAGCGGACCTCCACGGTGCTTTCCCGGGACTGGACGGCGATGTCCAGCCGGCCCTCGCCCTTCATGGCGTCGGCCGCGTTCTGGCAGAGATTGATGAAAAGCTGGCGCATCTGGGTGGGGTCGGCGTGGATGCGCCCCTCCCCCGGCTCGGCGCGCACCTCCACCCGCAGCCCGGGGTGCCTCTTCTCGAACAGCGCCCGCATCTCGCCGGCGAGCGCGGCGAGGGAGACGCTGGAGCGGCGGAGTTCGGGGTTGCGGGCGAAATCCAGGAAGCCGGAGACCACCTTCTCCAGATGGTCGGACTCGCGCAGGGTGATCGCCGTGAGCCGCTCGGCGGTCTGGGGGGGCAGGCCGCCCCGCCCAAGCTCCTCCATGGCCCCGCGGATGGAGGTGACGGGGTTGCGGATTTCATGGGCAAGCTCGGCGGCCATCTCCCCGATGTAGGCCATGCGCGCCTGGCGCAGCATCTCCTTGCGGATGCGGTCCATCTCCGTCAGGTCGGTGAAGGAGACAATCAGGGTCTCCAGGCGCCCCCGCGCGTCGTACAGGTGGTTGGTGCTGAGGCCGAGCAGCCGCTCGCCGCCCCGGGGCGTGCTGACGGAGCACTCGTAGCTGAGAAAGTCGCGGCCCTCTCGGAGCGCCGTGACCACGGGGCACTCCGAACCGTCCTCCGGCACCAGCGCGCGCCCCACGGGCAGGCCCCGCAGGCGCGCCTCGGCGAGCCCCAGAATGCCGCAGGCCGCGCGGTTTGCCCCCGTCACGGCGCCGTTCCGGTCCACCAGAAGAAAGCCGCCGTTCATGTTGTCCAGAATTTCCCGCTGAAACTGCTTCATCCGGCTGAGGCGCAGGTTCCAGTAGCCGCTGATGAAGGCCGCGCAGAACAGGGCCACCCACTGGAGGGAGAGGCTGTACCAGTGCTCAATGGACGTCTTCGTGGACAGGGTGCTGTCGAGGGACATCCACAGCAGGAAGACCGCCGCGCCCAGGGCGAAGAGGAAGCCCTGGGCCAGCCCCAGCAGCACGCCCGCCTCGAGCACCACCACCAGCAGCAGGAACACGAACACGCTCTCCTGCCCCCCCGTGAAGCTCACCGTGGCGGCGACCACGCTGAAGTCCAGGAGCATCTGCGTCCAGGTGAGGCCGGCGGTCACATGCGAGGTGGCCCGCAGGGAGTACAGGTAGGAGAGGCCGCACACGGCGGCGGCCAGATAGATGCCGATGAGGATGTTGTAGGCGAGCTCGTCGCGCACGAGGGCGTGCGCCCCCCCGGCGACCAGAAGGATGGCCGCGGTCCTTCCCAGCCCGGCATACCAGAGCCAGGCGGGCGGCCCGTCGTAGACCGGACGGAGAAACCGCCCCGCCCGCTGCAGGAGGAGGCTCTCCCCGGCGGCTTTCCGGCGCCTGCGCCCGCTCATGCGGCCCGCGCTCCGGCGGCGCCCGCCGGGGGGACGGCGCTCAATCGCGGAGCCCCTTCTCCACGAGGTTCTGGAGTCCCTCGGGGTCCATGGTGCGCTTGAAGGCCATGTCCGGCGTGATGATGCCGCGGCGCATGAGCCGGTAGAGGGACTGGTTCATGGTCATCATGCCCTCGCCCTTGCCGATCTCGATCATGGAGGGGATCTGCTCCAGCTTCTCCGCGCGGATGAGCGAGCGGATGGCGGCGTTGGGGATCATGATCTCCATGGAGAGGACGCGGCCCAGGCCGTCGGCCCTGGGGATGAGCTGCTGCACGACCACGCCCTCGAGCACGAAGGAGAGCTGGGTGCGCACCTGCGCCTGCTGCGCCGAGGGGAAGACGTCCACGATGCGGTTGATGGTCTGCAGCGCGTCGTTCGTGTGCAGGGTGGCGAAGGCGAGGTGGCCCGTCTCGGCGACCGTCAGCGCCGCCTGGATCGTCTCCGGGTCGCGCATCTCGCCGATCAGGATCACGTCGGGGTCCTGCCGCAGGATGCGGCGCAGGGCCTCCGAGAACCCGTTGGTGTCGGCGCCCACCTCGCGCTGGTTGATGATGGACATCTTGTGCGAGTGCAGGTACTCGATGGGGTCCTCGATGGTGATCATGTGCGTCTTGCGCTCGCGGTTGATCTTGTCGAGGATCGCCGCGAGGGTGGTGGACTTGCCGCTGCCCGTGGGGCCGCACACGAGCACAAGGCCCATGGGCTTGTAGGCGAAGTCGGAGATGACCCGGGGCAGCCCCAGCTGCTCGAAGGAGAGAATCTCGAAGGGGATCGTGCGGAACGCCGCCACCACCGAGCCGCGGTCGCGGTAGACGTTGAGGCGGAACCGGCTCAGCCCGTCAATGCCGAAGGACATGTCGCACTCGCGGGTGGACTCGAACTCCGCCACCTGCTGCTCCGTCATCACGCTGTAGATGAGCTCCTGGGTCTGTTCCGGCGTCAGGCGGCGGTACCCCGGCAGCGGCTCCACCGACCCGTGCACCCGGATCATGGGCGGGCCGCCCACGATGATGTGCATGTCGCTGGCCCCCTCCTGGATCATCTTGGTCAGCAGTTCTTTGATGCTCAGACTCTCGGCCATCGGGTGTCCCTTCTCCTGCGTTCCCCCGCGCGGTCAGTGCCGGGGGGGGTCAGTCGGCAATGGTGTGCTCCAGCACCTGCTCAAGCGTGGTCATTCCCTGGGCCGCCTTGGAAAGGGCGTTCTGGCGCAGGGTCTTCATCCCGCACTGGATGGCCATCCGCTTGATGTCCTGGGATGAGGCGCGCTTGAGCACCAGCGGCTGCACCTCCGGCCAGTTGAGCATGGCCTCGATCACGGCGACCCGGCCCTTGTACCCCGTGTCCTTGCACTTGGGGCAGCCGCGCCCGCGGACGAACTGCGGCTCCCCGAGATACTCGAAGGGCTGGTACTGGAAGCGCTCAAGGGCGTCCGCGGGGACGGTGATCGCCTCCTTGCACTCGGGGCAGGCCCGCTTGAGCAGGCGCTGCGCCGCGGCCAGCGCCACGGAGGACTGCACGAGGAAGGGCTCCACCCCCATGTCAATCAGGCGGGGGAACACGCCGGCCGCGTCGTTGGTGTGCAGCGTGCTCAGGACCAGGTGGCCCGTGAGGGCCGCCTTCACCGCCACGTCGGCCGTCTCGCCGTCGCGGATCTCGCCGACCATGACGATGTCGGGGTCCTGGCGCAGAATCTGGCGCAGGGCCTCGGCGAAGGTGAAGCCGATCTGCTGCTTGACCTGCACCTGGTTCACCCCGAAGAGCTCGTACTCGATGGGGTCCTCAACCGTGACGATGTTGGTGTCCACCGTGTTCAGCTTGTGCAGGGCGCTGTAGAGCGTCGTGGTCTTGCCGCTGCCGGTGGGGCCCGTCATCAGGATCATGCCGTGGGGCATGCCGAGGGCGTGGTGGAAGGCCTCCGTGGGCTGCGGCTCAAAGCCCAGCTTGTCCAGGTCCAGGGTCAGGGTGCTCTGGTCCAGGACGCGCAGCACCACCTTCTCGCCGTACTTGCAGGGAAGGAACGCCACGCGGAAGTCAATGTCGCGCCCCTTGTAGCGCATGCGGCACCGGCCGTCCTGCGGGAGGCGGCGCTCGTCAATCCGGCACCCGGAGAGAATCTTGAGCCGGGCCACGATGTTCGCATGCATGGTTCTCGGAGGGGCCTTGCCCTCCTCCAGCGACCCGTCCACGCGGTAGCGCACCCGCACCAGCTTCTCGAACAGCTCGATGTGCACGTCGCTCGCGCCGCGCTCGAGGGCGTTGAACATGATGAACCGCGTCATGTTCCGCACCGGCTCGTCGTCGGCCCCCGCCTCCATGTTGGAGACGTCCTCCACCTCCTCGGTGATTTCCGAGACCCCCTCGAACTCCTCGTCCCGCTCCGCCTGCGCCGCCGTCAGGGTCTTGAATATCTTGTCAACCTTGCCGCCGCCGTAGTGGCGGTCTATGGCCTCGCGCAGCTCGCACATCATGGCCACCACCGGCTCGATCTCGTAGTTCGAGACCATCCGCAGGTCGTCTATCGCCATGATGTTGAGGGGGTCGGCCATGGCCAGCGTCAGCACCTCGCCGGTGAGCGACACGGGCAGCATCATGTACTGCCGGGCCAGGGCCTCGGGCACCTGGCCGAGCACCTCCTTGGGGATGTTGTAGTTGGCCACGCGGATGTGGGGGATGCCCAGGTGCTCGCTGATGGTGACGACGAGGTTTTCCTCGCTGAGGTAGCCTTTTTCCACCAGCAGCTGGGGCAGGCTGTGCCCCGTGGTGCGGTGGAGCTGGAGGCACTCCCGGACCTGGTCGCTGGTGACCAGGTGCTCGGAGAGCAGCATGTCCTCGAGTTTCTTCTTCTGTACTTTCATCTCTTAATCCATCCTCCGCGGCGCCCGGGGGGCGGTCACGCGGCCTCCTCCGCGCCAAGATGGCTCAGAATCTCCTGGGCCATCTCCACGCTGATGTCCTTTCCAATCAGCCGGGCAAACGCCGTGATCTTCCGCAGCGCGCCGATCATCTTGCGCACGTCGCCCGGCACGCGCATCGCTATGAGGGACAGTATCTCCTCGGGGACCGGCACCCCCGCCCCGGCCATCTGGTGCTTGAGAATCTGCATGCGGGTCTCCCACTCGGGCGGCTTGAGCTCCGTCACAATGCCGCTGGCAAAGCGGGAAATCAGGCGCTGCTCCAGCAGTCCGAGCCGGTCGGGCGCCTTGTCCGCCGCGATGATGATCTGCCGCCCCTGCTGGTGAAGGGCGTTGAAGATGTGGAAGAACTCCTCCTGCGCCTCCACCCGCCCGCCCAGAAACTGGATGTCGTCCAGAATGAGCACGTCCCAGTGGCAGTAGTTCTCGCGGAAGGCGTCCAGCGCCCCCTCCGCGACCGCCTCCGCCAGCCGGCGGGAGAAATGGCTCGCCGACACATAGCCCACGCGGGGCGCGGGGCTCTTGGCCTTCTTGCCGCCGCCCGTGAGGATGGTGTTGCCGATGGCGCTGATCAGGTGCGTCTTGCCGCACCCGACGGTCCCGTACAGGAAAAGGGGGTTGTACTCGCCGCCCGGACCGGTCGCCACGGCCTGCGCCACCTTGAAGGTGAAGGCGTTGGTCTTGCCCGGGAAATAGTTCTCGAAGGTGAGCGACTCCAGCGGAATCTCCGAGTCCAGGGCGTCCATGATGCGGCCGTCCGACTCGTCCACCCGCGTGGCCTCGTCCGGGTCCGCGTCCGGCCCCAGGCCAAACGGCGCCACGGAGGCGTGCCGGTTCTTGCGCCGGCGCATGAGGTCGCGGCGGTTGTTCTCCGCCACCAGGTGCGACTCGATCAGCTCGGTGGTCTGCTTCACGGACTGCGTGGCCGCCTCGGCGATCTTCGCGAGCTGCGACTGCTGGGTTTCCTGGCTTTCCCGGGCCTCGCGGATGGACTGCAGGGTGGTCTCCGCGATGCGGGCCAGCTCCTCCTGCTGCGCCGTGAGGGCGGTCCGGCTCTCGGCGGCAATGGCGGCCAGGGAGGCCTCCGCAACGCGGGCCAGCTCCGACTCCTGGCCCTTCTGCGCGTCGCGCAGCTCCGAGATTCCCCGGTTCACCGCCTCCGCCAGCCGCTCGGCCAGGGCGGCCGCGACCTCGCTGCGGCTTTCCGAATCGGCGGTCTCGTTCCGGGTGAGCGCGGATTTCAGCTGGACGGCCATGCCCGCCATGGACTCCTGCACGGCGTGGGCCACCCCCTCCTGAAGGGCCTCCGCCAGATGGGAGAGCTCCTGCCCGGACTGGGCACGGTTCGCCGCCTGCTCGCCGAGCATCTTGTGGAGGCTTTCCCCCAGCTGCCCCAGGGCGTCCCGCACCACCGCCCCCACGCTCTGGCTCGTCGCGTCGGCCCAGTCCGCGGGCGTGGGGCCGTCCGGAGCGCGCTGCTGCAGCTCGTTCAGGGAGCGCAGCTCCGCGCTGACCGACGCGAGCGCGCCGCCGACCGCCGCGCCCACCCCGTCCTGGATGCCCTGCGCCAGGGCCGCAAAATCCGGCGGGGGCGCGGGCTCCTGCTCAGACCCCCTGCGGATTTCCGCGGCCACCTCGGCCAACTGCGCCGTCAGGGGCCGCATGGCCTCCGCGACCGAGGCGCCAAGCTGGTCGCGCAGCATTTCCGCCAGACGGTCATCCCCGTCTCCGGGGGGCGGCTGGGGAAAACTGTCCTTCAATCCGTCCAGACTGGCGCGAAGCTCCCCCGCCAGAGACTGGATGGAGGACTCCATGGACTCGCGCAGGCTGGCGGTCAGCCCGGCGAGGGCCTCCGCGCCCGCGTCGGGGGCGGCGGGGGCGGAGCGGTTTTCCCGCAGGGCGGACAGAAGCTCCGCCAGACTCTCCTGGAGCCCCTCGCTGAGGGCGGTGCCTATCTGCCGGGCCGTGTCCGAGGAGATGGAATGGAGCCCCCCCCCCAGCCCGCGCGTCGGGGGCCGTTTCGCCACCGTCTGCAAATCCTCGTCATCCTCATCCAGAATGCCCGGGGCGGTGTCCCGGGCCTTCTGCCCGGCCGCGCGCTCCTCGGGCGACTTGGGCTGGGCGGGGGAGTGCTCCCGGGAAAGGATGGTGTATTCCGCCGGGCGCGGCGCGGGAGCCCTTCCAAAAAGGCGCTCCGTGACTACTTTATAATGCTCCCAAGAGCAGAGGATGGGCTTGATCCGCAGTTCCGGGCAGTGCTTCTGCACCTCCTCGAGCGCCTCGGCGTCCAGGGGGTTCACCATGGCGACCGTGAGAATCTTCGCCAGCTTGTCTATCGGAAGAACATTCAGGCGAAGGCAGATTTCCTCCGGCACCAGCCGGGTAATCTGTTCGTTGATCTCATAGCCCAGCAGGCTGACGTGCGGAATCTGGCACTGCTTGGAAAGAAATTCCGTCAGGCGGTCCTGGGTCAGGTGCCCGAGTTCCACCAGAATCGCGCCCAGGTACCCGCCCTTCTCCTCCTGCACCGCCAGGGCGCCTTCCAACTGCTGCAGCGTGACAACACCCTCCCCCACCAGAAGATCGCCCAGGCGCTTTTGTCCTTTGCCCTTGGACGGGCCGGTGCCGGGACGCATCATCGCCATGACGGAGTCTTCTCTCTCTCGGTTGTGGGGGCCTTCCGGCCCCCCGGTGCCACCCTGACGTTCACTTCATTTTAGCATGTTTCCTGCCAGCGTTCAATGACAAAAACGGACGTTTTCGGTCCAAAATGGGAGGGTAATCCCTTGACAAAAAAGGCGGGCGTCCCATCAGGGGCACCACCGCCGCGAATCCGGGCAGGAAAAGCGTTGCCGACACGGAAAAATGTGGTATAAGAAGGCGCGGTCGCATGGTGTGCGCCTGAAATGGACACCGGATGCCAAGTGTTTAACCGGGCGCAGGCAGGGGCGTGGTGGAACCAACAGGAGACTTGACCGGAATGAGCCCACAGAAACGATGGACTTTCTTCCTTGTGGCCGGGCTTGCGGTTGCGGTGTTCGCCGCGGCGGCGCCGGCGGGGGCGCTGGAAACGGACGAAAACGCGAAGGCCCTGCTGGAAAAGGCCATGCGGGACACCGCCTCATTGCCCGCCCTCGGCGTGACGTTCACCGCAAGCACCCGGGTCGTGCGGGACGGAGACGGCGGCCAGGAGGTGAACGAGGATGCCTTCACAGGGGAAATGCTGCTCCGCGGCACGGGCGACCTTTGGCAGCGGCTGCGGCAGGAAAAGGGCGGGTTCGAGGTGCAGATCATCAGCAATGGCAGGGTGCACAATGTGTACCTTCCCGCCGAAAAGCGCGCGGACCGTCTCGAGCAGGAAGTGCCCCGCGGGGTGCTGGTTGCCGCGGCCATGGGCGGGCTGCTCAAGGCGCCCGGCATGTGGCTGGCCGATTTTCTGCACGGCAACGCCGATCTGGTGAGGGACGCGCAGTCGGTCACCCACGCGGGCGCCCGGGAAATCGGGGGGCTCGCCTGCGACGGCATCGCCCTTGCCTACGAGGGGTTTGACGTGACCGCGTGGCTCGCGCCGGGAGAGACGCGGCGGCTTGTCCAGCTCAACGCCGACCTTTCCAAGGGCGTCTCCGCCTCGGCGCACGGGGGAAGCAAGATCACGGCCGAGGTGGTGTTTCAGTTCTCCAACTGGCAAGCCAACCCCGAACTCAAGGATGAGCAGTTTGTGTTCACCGCCCCCGAGGGGGTGGACGTGCGCGACCGCAAGGAGCCGGAACCCGGCGAGGGCCGAAACTCGGCCCTGAAGGTGGGCAGCCCCGCGCCGGACTTCACCCTGCCGCTGTTCAAGGGCGGCGAGATGACGCTCTCCGCGGAAAAGGGCAAGGTGGTGGTGCTGGACTTCTGGGCCAGCTGGTGCGGCCCCTGCCGCCAGGCCATGCCGGTCATCGAGGCGGTGGTCCACGCCCACGCGGACAAGGGGGTGAAGCTCTACGCCGTGAACCAGGCGGAACCCCCGGAGACGGTCTCCAAGTTCCTGGAGTCCCGAAAGATGGACATGCCGGTGCCCATGGACAAGGACGGGAAAGTGGGCGGCCTCTACGGCGTCCAGGGCATCCCCTTCATCGTGGTCGTTGACCGCAAGGGCCTGGTTTCCAAGGTGTTCGAGGGCATGCCGCCCGACTTCGAGAAGCTGCTGACGGACGCGGTGCAGGCGGCGCTGGCCTCCTGAGGCCGGGAGGAGGCGGGAGTGGCCCCGAAACCGGAACTGATGACCACCACGCTGTGGGACTTTCCCTCGCAGCAGTACGGCAACGAGCGCCAGGGTGACAAGAATTACCAGGGCGCGACGCCGGCCTACATCCTGTGGAACCTGCTCCAGCGCTACACCAAGCCCAAGGACCTCGTGGTGGACCCCATGGCCGGCAGCGGCACCACCCTGGACGTGGCGCGCGACCTGGGGCGCCGCGCCCTGGGCTACGACCTCCAGCCGACCCGGCCCGACATCTTCCGCAGCGACGCCCGAAAACTGCCCCTGGAGGACGGGAAGGCGGCCTTCGTGTTCGTGGACCCGCCCTACTCCACGCACATTGACTACGGAGACGACCCCGCCTGCATCGGCAAGCTGCACGCGGGCGGGCCGGAATACTACCGGGCCATGGAGGGGGTGCTCTCGGAAATAAACCGCGTCCTGCGGCCGGGCCATCACATGGCGCTCTACGTCTCCGACTCCTTCGAGAAGGGCAAACCCTTCATGCCCATCGGCTTCGAGCTGTTCCGCCGGATGTGCCGGCTCTTCGAGCCCGTGGACATCGTCGCCGTCGTGCGCCGCAACAAGAAGCTGGACCTGAACCACTGGCACACCGCCGCGGCGGAGGGGAACTTCTTCCTGCGCGGGTTCAACTACCTGTTCATCCTGCGCAAGCCCGAGGCGGCGGCCGCGCCGCCCAGGCCGCCCGCCGCGCGCCCGCGGGGTGGCTCGGGCGGACCCCGCCCGGAAAAGGCGAAGCGGCCGCCCTTCCCGGGGAAGCGGCGGCCGCCTGGAAAGCCGGGCCGGTCAGGGGGCCAAAGTTAGGCCCGCCAGCACCGGGAAGTGGTCCGTGGGATAGCGCCCGTCCTCGTTGTACAGCACGGTCTCGCAGAACTGCGCCGAAACGTTCCCCCGGAAGAGCACCCAGTCTATCCGGCTGTCCTCCCCCTCCTTGGGCTCGGAAAAGGCCGACCAGGTGACGGGAGGGCCCTTCTTCTCCGGCGCCTCCACCCACGCGTCGCGCAGGCCCGACTCCATGGCCCGGGTATAGGGGGCGCTGGCGCCCGCCTTGGCGTTGAAGTCCCCCGTCATCACCACGGGAAGCGCCGGATCCTCCTTCTCCAGCTCCCGGCAGATGACGCCGATGCCCTCGACCCGCGCCTGTTCGCCCTTGTGGTCAAGGTGCGTGTTGACATAGGTGAAGAAGCGCCCCGTCTCCTGGTGCTGGAAGCGGATGAGGGTGGCCATGCGCGTCAGGCTGGAGTCCCACGAGACGGACCCCGGCACCTCCGGCTGCTCGCTCAGCCAGAAATGACGCACCAGCACCGGCGACAGCCTGCCCGTGCGGTAAAGCACCGCCGTCATCTCGCCCTTGCCGTTGGGGTCGCGGCTCACGCCGACCCACTGATACTCCGGCAGCCCGGCCACGATATGCCGTGCCTGGAATTCCAGGCACTCCTGGAGGCCGATGATGTCCGCGTCCGCCTGCTTCACGCAGTTCACCACGATGTCCTTTCGCTTGGGCCAGGCGTTCTTGCCGTCCGGCGCGGTGCCGTAGCGGACGTTGAAGGACATGACGCGCAGGGAGACCTCCTGCGCGGCGGCGGCGCCCGCGAAACAGGCGATCAGGACGAGGGCCACGGCTTTCTTCATAGCTTAAACTCCTTGTCTTTCCACAGTTCCGGCTCCGTACCGCCCGAGGCGCCCCCCGCGGCGTCCACAAAGACCTTTCTTTCCAGTTTCTGGTTCACAAACCCCACCCGGACGGCCGACCCGTCCGGATTGTTCCAGCGGTGCCACACCGTCACGGAGGGAGAGGTGTACCCAGGCGTGCCCTGCTCGTATTCCGTCTCCGTCTCGTCCGACTCGCGGCCGAACCGCTCCATGACGTTCTCATAGGTCATGCCGTAGAGCAGCTTCTCCACCATCTCGCCGGTGACAGGCGCAGGCGCGGACGGTTCAGGCGGCGCGGGGGCCTCGGACGCGGGAGGCGCCGCCGCTTCGGGCGCGGCGGGGGGGGCCGGGGGCGGCGGTGCTGCCGGCGCGCCCCGCAGCGCGACGAGCGCGGCCAGGCCCGCCGCCAGCACGGCGGCAATAATCCACACCCCTTTGTCGCCCACGCGAAAACCTCCTTCTATGCTTTCGGGGAATTTCGTTTCCAGTGTAGCATGTTCACGACGTGTTGCAAAACCGCCAAGGCGCGGGCCGGATCGCCGGAGAAGGCGCTGTGAGAACCGTGGCGATGCCGAGAACGAGATTTCGTCGCTTCGCTCGCCATGACGCGGAAGAGCACGTCATGGCGCGCGAAGCGAAGCCATCTCGTGCCCGCCAACGCCCCGACCGGCGCGGCGCGTTCCGGTTGCACCCCGTCCCCCGCGCGGGTATCCTGTTGTCCGGAAAAGGAGTCCCCCCCGAATGACCAAAATCATCTCCTGGAATGTGAACGGCCTGCGGGCCGCGCTGAAGAACGGGTTTCTGGGCTGGCTCGAGGCGGCGCGGCCGGACATCCTGTGCATCCAGGAGTCGCGCGTGCTCCCGGAGGAGCTGGACGACTCGGTGAAGTGCGCCTTCGGCTACCGCACCCACTGGAACCCCGCGCAGAAGAAGGGGTACAGCGGCACGGCCCTCTTCACCCTGCGCGAGCCGGTCAGCGTGACCACCCTGGGCGCGCCGGAGTTCGACGCCGAGGGCCGCATGCAGGTTGTTGAGTTCCCGGAGTTCACGATTCTCAACGGCTACTGGCCCAACAGCCAGTCCGAGCGCGCCCGGCTCCCCTACAAGATCGCGTGGTGCGACGCCGTCACCAAGTTCGCCGCAGGGCTGGTGAAGAAGAAGCGCAACGTGCTCCTCTGCGGCGATTTCAACATCGCCCACCGGGAGATGGACCTGGCCCGCCCCAAGGAAAACGAGAACAACGCGGGCTACTACATCGAGGAGCGCGAGGCCATGGGACGCTTCCTGGACGCGGGCTTCGCCGACACCTTCCGCAGCCTCCACCCGGACAAGGTGCAGTATTCCTGGTGGTCCTACCGCATGGCGGCGCGCGCCCGGAACATCGGCTGGCGCATTGACTACCACTGCGTGAACAACGGGTTCCTGCCCCGGGTGAAGGCCGCCTGGATTGACGACACCGTCACCGGGTCCGACCACTGCCCCGTGGGGGTGGAAATTGAATAGGGAGGACGCCATGCGGTCCCAGGTCACCACCAAGACGGGCGACGACGGCAGCACGCGGATCCTCGCGGGCGACCGCGTGCCCAAGGACGACCCCATCGTGGAGGCGACCGGCGCGCTGGACAGCCTGCGCGCCGAGCTGGCGCTTCTGCGGCTGGAGATTCTGGAGGCCGACGGCGGCGGCGCGCACGAGCCCGAGGCCGCCTTCCTCTGGTGGCTCCTGCACGCCTGCTTCCTCATCGGCGCCGAAGTCAGCGACCCCCTGAAAAAGCACCCCAAATGGCGGCAGGGCGAGATCGGCCCGAAGCACCTCGCCCATCTTGAGGAGGAGCAGGCCCGGGTGGAGGCCCTCACGCCCCTGCCCAGGTCCTTCATTGTCTCCGCGGCCAACCGCGCCGCCGCCCGCGCCGACCTCGCCGCCACCACCGCCCGCGCCTTCGAGCGCCGGCTGGTCACGCTCAAGCGCGCCGTGCCCGAGTTCCCCGCCGACCACCTCCTCCGCTTCACCAACCGCCTCAGCGACTACCTGTTCATGCTCGCCCGCCGCCTCGACGGCGACACCCACCTCCCCGTGGACTACGCCGTCCTGCTCCTCTGACAGTCCCGCGCGGTTGTCCCTCGAGGGCGCGCGCGGGTATGCTTTCAGACGGCGTGCCCTGAAGGCGCGCCGTGCAAACCGGGAGGACGGCATGTATCCAAGAACCACAAAGGGCTGGTGCGCGGCGTGCCGCGCGGTGGTCCCTGCGGAGATCTTCGAGGAGTCGGGCGCGCTGGTGTTCCACCTGCGCTGTCCGGAGTGCGGGGAGCGCGCGGGCGTGGTGGAGCATGACGCGGAACTCTACAAGCGGTGGGAGTCCGCCCGCCGTCCAAACCGCCCGCCCGAAACCGCCCAGACGGCACCGGGGCGCGGCTGCCCGCTGGACTGCGGCCTCTGCCCGGACCACCGGCAGAAGAGCTGCGTCGCCCTCGTCGAGGTGACCACGGCGTGCGACCTGGGCTGTCCCGTGTGTTTCGCCGACAGCGGCGACGGCGGGGCGCACCGCCCGCTGGAAGAGATCGGGGCGATGCTGGACGCCTGCGTGCAGGCGGCGAACGGCAAGCCGGACATCGTGCAGATCAGCGGCGGCGAGCCCGCGTGCCACCCCCAACTCCTGGACATTCTCCGCGCGGCGAAGGCACGTCCCTTCAAGTACGTCATGCTGAACACGAACGGGCTGGCCATCGCGGACGGACGGCTTTCCTGCGCGGACCTGAAGTCCGTCGGCCTCGGGTTCGAGGTGCACCTCCAGTTCGACGGGCTGGACGACGCGGCCCACACGGCCCTGCGCGGCCGCCCCCTGCTGGCGCGGAAACTGGCGGCGCTGGACCGGCTCGCGGAGCACGGGATCCCCGTCACGCTGGTGGCCACGCTGCGGAACGGGGTAAATATGGACGGGCTGGGCGGCCTGCTCCGCTTCGCGCTGGACCATCCCGCCGTGCGCGGGCTGAACCTCCAGTGCGAGGCCCGCTTTGGGCGCAACGACGCGCGGCCCGGCGCGGAGCGCGTCACCCAGACCCAGACCGTGCGCGCCCTGGAGCGGCAGGCGCCGGAACTGCTGACGGCGGAGGATTTCCTCCCGCTTTCCTGCGGGCTGGCCTCGCTGGCCTATCTGGAGCGGGTGGACGGCGCGTGGCGGCCCCTGCCGCCCGCCCTGGCCGGGGTCATCCCGGGCAACCCCATGACCACGTCCATCGAGGATCTGCACGCGCTCGCCGCCGAGATGTGCGCGTGCCGCGGCGCGGCGCTGCTGGAGGAGGTGGCCGGACGCCTGCCCGCCAACCTGCTGGAGATGGACCGCGAGGCGCGGTCCCGGCTGGTGCAGGAGCGTTTCTTCCATGTGACGGTCATCAGCTTCCTCGACGCCGGCAACTTCGACCTCGACCGGGCCTGCCGGGAATGCACCCATGTGGTCCAGCCGGACGGGCGGAAGATCCCCTTTTCCGCGTTCAACACGATCCACCGGGAGGCGGGCCATGCCCCGGCCTGATTTCACCCTGCTGGCGGACTTCGTGTCGTCGGTCTGCGTGGCGGGCATGTTCCTCGCCGTGCTGGCGAACTTCCTCGCCGCCCGCGACGCCCGACGGTTCCGCGAGCGGCGCAGCGTGGTGGCCACGTTCAGCATGGCCGTGTTCGGAACCGCGCTGGTGCTCACCATCCGCTTCGGCGTGGGGACCATCGCCGCGCCGCCGCATGGGGCGGTCTACGCCCTGCGCGTCGCCGGACTGGCCGCCATGCTCGGGGGCCTGCTCTACAACCTCTGGGGCCGCATCCATCTCCGGGGCAACTGGTCGGACCATGTGCGCGTGTACGACGACCATTTCATCGTGCAGGACGGCCCCTACCGGTTTGTGCGCCACCCCCTGTACGCCTCCCTCATCTGGATGTTCCTCGGCGCGTCCGCCGCGTATCTGAACTGGCTGGCCGCCCTGGAGACGCTGCTCATCTTCCTGCCGGCCATGACCTACCGTGCCATGCTGGAGGAGAGGGCGCTGGAGGGGCGTTTCGGCGGGGCCTACGCCGCCTACCGCGCGCGGACCCCGCGCTTCTTCCCCCGCCCGTCCGCCCTTTTCCGCGCCGGGGGCCGCTGATGGAGATCAGCCACATCCAACCGGAGGGCTGGGGGCTCTGCCCGGTGATCCCGCTCGGGCCGGTGCCGGTCTCCACCTACGCCGTGTTCATGCTGCTGGCCTTCGTCGCGGGCATCGCCGTCTACCGGCGCAACGCCGCGCGCACGGGCGCGCGGACCGGGCAGGTCTTCCCGGTGGTGCTGGCGGCGGTCTTCGGCGGCGTTTTCGGGGCCAAGATTCCCGTCTGGGCGCTGACCGTGGCCCTCGTGCCGCCGTCCGAGTGGCGGCTGGAGCACCTGCTGGTCGGGCGCACCATCGCGGGCGGCTTTGTAGGCGGCATGCTCGCGGTGTGGTGGGTTAAGCGCCGCCTCGGCCTCCGCGCGCGCTTCGGCAACATGCTCGCCCCCGCCGTGGCCCTCGGGATGGCCGTCGGGCGCGTCGGCTGCCTGCTCTCCGGCTGCTGCCATGGCCGCCCCACGGCGCTCCCCTGGAGCGTGGACTTCGGCGACGGCGTTCCCCGCCACCCCACGCAGGTCTACGAGATCCTTTTCTGCCTCGCCGCGTTCCTGTTCATGCAGCGGCGGCTGGAAACCGCGCGGCCCGGCGCGCTCATGACCGGCTTCCTCGCCGCGTATTTCGTTTTCCGCTTCGCGGAGGAGTTCCTGCGCCCCCAAGACATCGCCTGGGGCCTCACCGTCTTCCAGTGGATATGCCTCGCGGGGCTCCTGCTGCTGGTTCTGAGGGAGCGCCTGTTCCGCGCGCCCCCCGGGGGGGAGAATGCGGCGTCCTGAGCAGGGCAAGGCAATATCGTGGCGGGAACCCAAAGACAAGGCCGGCGGGACGCCGGCGCTACGAAATGA
>JAPXRP010000046.1:0-25436 GCA_033813475.1 Candidatus Hydrogenedentota bacterium | reverse complement strand
CCTCCGCCATGTCCAGTCATTAAGAAACCACGCCAGCTGGTTCCATCGCGCGCCCTGTGGAAAACCCGGTGGAAAACTCCATTGAAAGAACTTGATCTGCCCCATAAAATGTCTGAAGGGGGGACCAGGGATATTCACCCTTCTGCCACAGGCCCCTACGCGAGGCTCTTGCGGTTGGCCCAGACCTTTTCGAAGGCGGCGGCGTACTGCTCGACGAGTTCGGGCTGGTCGGAGGTGAAGTAGGCGAGCTGGACGGCCTCGCGGTTGGCCTGGTCGCAGCCGGGGACGGCCTGCGGCAGGACGGGCATGTGCCGCCACCACTTGTTCTCGCTGAACATGGGGTAGGTGTGGAGCAGGGTCCAGGTGTAGACCAGGATGTCCACGCCCTCGGCGGCCAGCGCCTTCACCAGGGCCTCGCGCGGCGCGCCCGCCTTCTTCTCGTCAATGAACAGGAGGTTCTTGGAGTAGTAGACGCGGGAGACGTCGGGCCGGCAGCGCGGCACCTCAATGCCCGGCAGCTCGGCCAGCCGCGCGTTGAGCTTCGCCATCTGGGCGACGCCCGCGGCGTTGCGCGCGTCGAGGTCGCGCAGCTGGATGCGGGCGAGGATGGCCGACACGGGGTGCATGCGCAGCTTGGACCCGAGGGCCGTGCCCTGGTACTTGCGGTACTCGCTGTCCTCGGGGAAGGTGCGGGGGAGGTCGTAGTTGCCGTAGGTGGTGGCGAGCTCGAAGTCGTTCCGGTTCTTGTAGGTGGCGATGCCGCCCTCGATGGAGGGGAGCGGCTTGGTGCCCTGGAGGCTGAACCCGGCGATGCGGCCCCAGTTGCCGATCCAGATGTCCTTCACCTTCGCGCCGTGGGCGTGGCTGGCGTCCTCGAGGATGTCAATGCCGTGCTCCGCGCCGAAGGCGCACAGCTCGTCCAGGTCGCAGGGGAGCCCGTACCAGTGGACGGCGAGGACGGCCTTGGTCTTCGGGGTGAGGGCCTTCTTCGCGGCCTCCAGGTCGAGGTTCATGGTGCGGGGGTCCACATCCACGAAGACGGGCACGAGGCCGAAGAGGCGCATGGGCACCACGGGGAACCAGGTGCTGTAGTCGGGCACGATGATCTCGCTGCCCTCGGGGTACTGGAGGGCGAAGAGCATGGACGTGAGCGCGCTGGTGCCGTTGCAGTGGGCCTTGGCGTAGGGGCAGCCGAAATGCGCCTTCCACGCCTCCTCAAACTCCGCCACGGGGGCGTAGTCGGGGGCCTGCAGCAGCTTGGCCACCAGGCCGGTCTCCTCGTCGCCGTAGAGGGGCCACTTGGTGGCGGCGGCGCCGGCGGCCGTCACGGCCTTCGGCCCGCCGTTCAGCGCGAGGGTCTCGCTCTTGGCGGCGGCGGCGCGGGGCATGCCCGCGACGCCCGACGCGGCGATGCCCGCGCCGAGGGCGCCCGCCGTCTTCAAGAAGTCGCGGCGGCTGGCGTTTCCGTTGGGGTTCCTGGATTCCATGGGGTCATCCTCCACAGGTTGTTGTCTTGGGACGGGGGGCAAAGAGCAGCGCCGCGCCCACACCGGACAGCAGCGCGCCGATCATCACATCCAGCAGCAGGATGAGTCCGCCACCGGTCCACGGCGTGACCGCCAGCAGCAGCAGGCCCACGGGCATCAGCGCCGCGCCCACGATGCGGAAGGGCGACGCCGCCGCGCCGCCGCCCTGGGCGTCCTCGGGCAGGGAGCCGATGGGCGCGCGGAGCCGCGCGAGGAAGGCGGCCGTCCGCGCCGCCGCGGCCTGTCCCGCGGGGGACAGGGCCGACAGCCCCTCCATGACCGCCCAGGTCACGAGGGCCGTGGCGAGGAACATGACGATCTCCATCTTGAGCGCCAGAGGACCGAAAACGACGTCTTCGGTCTCGGGGCTCCACGAGAACCCCGCCATCTGGAACGCGGGCATTTTGGAGACGGCGTACAGGCCGAGTCCCGTCGCCAGCCCGAGCACGAACCCGGCGACCGCGGAGGCGTTGGTGTAGCGTTTGGAAACGAGGCCGAGGAGCATGGGCACGGCCACGGGCGCGGTGGCCACGCCGAAGAGGGTGACCATCGTGCGGAAGAGCCCCTCGCCGCTGCCCCGCGCGATGAGGAGCGCCGCCCCCAGGGCGACCACGCCCACCAGCGCCGTGGCCGCGCGCCCCACGGCCACCAGCTCCTTCTGGTCCGCGCCGGGCCGGAAAAGCCGCTTGTAGACGTCCGTGGTCAGCACGCCGGCGCAGACGTTGTAGTCGCTGCTGAGGGTGGACATGGTGGCGGCGAACATGGCGGCCACGGCCAGCCCCAGCATGCCGGGGGGCAGCAGGTGCGTGCAGAGCAGGGGGTAGACCTGGCTGGCGTCCTCCAGCGGGGGCAGGAAGCCCCGCGCGGCGATGGCGGGGAAGAACATCATCGGCGGCCCGACCACATAGAGCGCCATGACCAGCGCGCCCACCTTGACGGCGTCGCGCTCCTTCGGCACGCAGTAGTAGCGCTGGATGAGGGACCAGTTGATGCTGCTCCAGGCGAGGGCGTACAGGGCGACGAGGGGAATGATGTAGCTCCATCCGAACTCGGGCGCCGTCAGGCGGAAGAAGCCGTCGGGGACGCTTTCAAGAATGGCGTCCATCCCCCCCGCCCGCACCACCGACATGGGCAGGATGATGAGCACGGCGGCCGTGAGGACCACGAACTGGATGAAGTCGGTGACGGCGACGGCCCACAGGCCGCCCATGAAGGTGTAGAGCAGGATGAGGACCCCGGCGGCGAGGATGCTCTCCGCCTTCCCCACGCCCACGCACACGGAGATGAAGGTGCCCGTGGCCACCAGCTTGATGCCGTCGTCAATCATGCGCACGGGGATGCCCTGCCACGCGAAAAGCTGGCGGAGCAGGGGGCTGTAGCGCGTCTCCAGGTACTCCACCGGACTGTCCACGCGCGCCCGCCGCCACCGCGCGGCGAAGAAGAGCACGCCGAAGAGCGTGGCGGGCACGGCCACCCACAGCAGCGTGACGCCGACCCAGCCGTGGCGGTAGCACAGGGAGGGGTAGAAGACGAAGGCGGCCACGCTGAAACTGCTCATGTAGAAGGAGACGCCGCTGAGCCACCAGGGGATCTGGTTGCCGCCGCTGAAGTAGTCCTTCACGCCCTTCATGCGGCTGTAGAACCAGACCCCGATGCCGAGCATGATCACGAAATACCCGGCGACCATGAACCAGTCGGGGCCCGCCATTCCCGCCGCGTGCTTCTCCATGAAAAACTCCGTTGGTTGGTCAGTCAAACCCGCCGAGGGACCGCACATGGGCGACCGAGTCGGCGATGGCCTGGAGGGTCTGCTCGCGCGTCAGCTCCACGCCCTTTGTGCCCTCGAACTCGATGGTCACGGGGCCCGCGTAGCCGCTTTCGCGGAGCAGGGCGGTGACGGCCTTGAAGTCCACCACGCCCTTCCCCGCCACGGGGAAATCCCACGTCTCGAAGGCCCCCGTGTGGTCCTTGTACTCCACCGTCCGCACGAACGCGAGGCTTTTCTTCAGCTCCGCCACCGCGTCCGTGTCTTTGTTGTAGTAGGTGATGTTGGCCGTGTCGTAGTTCACGCGCACGTTCGGGTGGTCCACCGCTTTCATGGTCTCCGCCTGAAGGTCCCCGTTCGTCCCGAGGGGCGGGTGGGTCTCCAGCGTGAGGGTAACACCGTGCTTTTTGGCGGCGTCCCCGGCGGCGCGCAGCCGCGCGACGACCTCTTCGTGGGGCGTGTCGCCGGGCTTCGCGCTGAGGAAGAGGTATTTGACGCCCATCTTTTCGCAGACCGCGAGCTGCGGTTCCAGCGCCGCGGCGCCGTCGGCCTTGGTCAGGTCCAGCTCGCCGCGGAACACGGGCACGTCCATCCCGTGGGCCTTCAGCTTCGCCATGAGGGCGTCCGCCTCCTCCGGCGCGGGCACCTGCATGAAGACATGCCTCACGCCGATGGACTTGAGATGTTCCCAGGCGTCGTCCTGCCAGGGTCCGTAGCTCATGAGGCGCACGGCCAGCGGCCACTTCGGCGCGGCCTCGTCCGCCGCCGCCGCCAGCCCGCACGCCAGCACCGCCGCCAGGCACAGCACAAACCGCATCCTGCCCATCTTCCCTCTTCTCCTGTTGTTCCCGCTCAGGCGGTCAGTTCCTTCCGGTGCGCCCAGACCTTCTCGAAGGCCTTGATGTACTGGTCCACCAGCTCCGGCATCTCCCGCGTGAAGTACGGCAGGGCGATGCCCGTGTTGTTCGCCGCCGTGCTGCCCGGCAGCTCGGGGATCACGGGGAGGTGGTGCCACCACTCCGGCTCGCGGTAGACCGCCAGCTCATGCTGGAGGGTATAGTAGTGCGCCGACGCGTTCACACCCTCCGCCGCCAGTGCCTTCACGAGCGCGGCGCGGGACGCGCCCGCCTCCTTCTCGTCCACGGACAGCATGTTCCACGCGTAATAGAGCCGCCGCATGTCCTTGCGGCCGCTGGTCTGCTCGTAGAGGCCGGGGAGCTGCGTCAGGGCGTCGTTCAGCCGCCGCACCTGTTTCGCCCCCGCCTCGTTGCGCTCCTCCAGGCCCTTGAGCTGGCAGCGGCCCAGGGCGGCGGAGAAGGGGTGCATGCGGAACTTGAGGCCGAGGCCGGAGCCCTTGTATTTCCAGTAGGGGCCGTCGGGGTCCACGCCCGGCATGTCGTAGTTGCCCAGCGCCGTCGCCCGCTCGTAGTCCTCCTTGGACTGGTACACGCCCATGCCGCCCTCGATCATCGGCAGGGGCTTGCTCATCTGGTAGCTGAAGATGGACATGCGGCCCCAGGTGCCCATGAACTTGTCCTTCAGCTTCGCGCCGTGGGCGTGGGCTGCGTCCTCCAGCACGATGAGCCCCTTCTCCTCCGCCCATTCGCAGATGGCGTCCATGTCGGCGGGCAGGCCGATCCAGTGCACCGGCAGCACGGCCTTCGTGTTCGGCGTCAGCCGCTTCTTGGCGTCCTCCAGGTCGAAGTTCAGCGTGCGCGGGTTGATGTCCACGAACACCGGCACCAGCCCGAAGAAGCGCATGGGCATGATGGTGGCGAAGAAGGTGTAGCTGGGCACCATGATCTCGCTGCCCGGCGGCAGGTTCAGCGCGCAGAACATGGACGCGAGGGCCGACGTGCCGTTGCAGTGGGCCATGGCATACGGGACGCCGAGGTACTCCTTCCAGTCGCTCTCCAGCTCGCGCAGGGGGTCGTAGTTCGGCGCGTGGAGCATCTTGAGGACGGCCTCCTCCTCCTCCTTGCCGTAGCGCGGCCACGTCGTGCCGTCCGTGTGCGGCGCCGTGACCGCCTTCGGCCCGCCGTTCACCGCCAGCGTCTCGGCGGCCGCGCGCGCCGTCGCATGCCCGCCCAGCGCCAGTCCCGCCGTGAGCGCGCCCGTCGTCTTGATGAAATCCCGGCGCGTGCCCCATCCCCGGCCCTGCGTCTCTTTGCTGTCCATCTCGCGGCCCTTTCCTGTGCTGTGCCCGCGCGGACCGGGAGGAACGGACACACCCCGGCCCGCAATCAATCTACTATAGGTTGTGGGGGCGTCTTTTTCAAGCCCCGGCGGGGGTTCAGGGGGCGGGCGTGAGCGTGAGCGCTCCGAGATCGTTCGGCGCGCCGGGCTGCAGCGTGACCTCTTCCAGCGCCACCGCGCCCACGGCGGCGGTCAGCTCCACCCGGAAGACGCCCGGCGGGATGTTCGGAAACGAAAACGCGCCGTCGGGCCCCGCCACGGCCTCGTCGGGCCACCACGGGCCGCGCGTGGGATGGGACAGCAGCAGCGACACGGCCGCGTTCGCCGCCGGACCGCCGCCGGGCAGCAGCAGCACGCCGTGCGCCTCGGCCGCGGGCGCCATGGTGACCGGCGTGTCGGCGGCGGTGGGCCCGGTGACGGGTCCGACGTCGAAGTAGTTGTTGGCGAAGTAACGCCGGTCCGCGTCCCACGCGCGCAGGCACAGCGCCTCCCCGGCGGGGAAGGCGAACACGCTGCGGCCCGCCGCGTCCGTCGGGCCGCCCCGGGTGACGGGCGGGTCGAAGGCGTTGGGTTTCCGCGTGACGATGGGGATCATTCCCGCAAGGGGGGCGCCGTCGAGGTCCGTGGCGGTGACCGTCGCCGTGATGACCGGCGGGCCGGCGGGTTTCGCCGGGGCGGCCTCTTCCGGGGCGGCGGCGGGCGGCGCCGGGGCCGCCGGGGCGGGCTCGGGATTGCACCCCCCGCAGCCGGACAGGAGGCCCGCGGCGGACAGGAGGCCCGCGGCGGACAGGAGGCCCGCGGCGAGCGCGCGGGCGGGGGTCATGGCCGGGGCTCCGTGCGGGCGGGGTGGTCGCGGAACTGGGTGTCGTGCAGGCGGCGGTAGAGGCCGTCGCGGGCGAGCAGCTCGTCGTGGGTGCCCTGCTCGACGATGCGGCCGCGCTCCATCACGACGATGCGGTCGGCGCGGCGCACGGTGGAGAGCCGGTGGGCGATGACGATGGTGGTGCGGCCGGCGACGAACTGGTCGAGGGCCTCCTGGATGAGGCGCTCGCTCTCGCTGTCGAGGCTGGAGGTGGCCTCGTCGAGGATCAGGATGGCCGGGTCCTTGATGATGGCGCGGGCGATGGCCAGGCGCTGGCGCTGCCCGCCGGAGAGGGAGTTGCCGGACTCGCCGATGACGGTGTCGAAGCCCTCGGGCAGCGCGTCAATGAACGCGTCGGCGTGGGCGGCCTGGGCGGCGGCGCGCACGCGCTCCACGGGGTACTCGGCGCGGCCGAAGGCGATGTTCGCGCGCACGGTTTCGGCGAAGAGGATGGTGTCCTGCGTGACGATGCCGATCTGCTCGCGGAGACTGTGGAAGGACGCCCTCCGGATGTCCACGCCGTCCAGGGTGACGCGGCCCGCCGTGGCGTCGTAGTAGCGGGGGATGAGCTTCACCAGGGTGCTCTTGCCCGCGCCGCTCGGGCCGACCAGGGCGATCATCTCGCCGCGGCGCACCTCCAGCGTCACGTCGTCGAGCACCTTGTCCACGCCGTTGTAGGAGAAGCTGACGTTCTCCAGGCGCAGGGCGTCCGCCAGCGGCGCCAGCCCGGCGGGCTCCGGCGCCTCCACGATGTCGGGCACGGCGTCCACCAGCTCGAAGCATCGCTCGGCGCTGGCGACGCTGGTCTGGACCAGGTTGTTCACGTCGGACAGCTTGCGCACCGGGTCGAGCATCATGGCCAGGGCGAAGTAGAGCTGCACGAGGGCGCCGGCGTCCAGCAGGCCCTCCTCCACGCGGTGGCCGCTGTAGAGGACGAAGGAGACGACGCCGAGGACGAGGAGGAACTCGGTGACGGGGCCGGTGGCCGCGTGGAGGCGGGCCATCCGGTAGAGGAACTTCCGGAGGCGGTCAATCTCGACGCGCATCCGGCCGATCTCGTACTCCTCCATGTTGTAGCTCTTGATGACCGCCATGCCGCGGACGGTCTCGCCGACGACGGTGGTCATGGAGGCGATTTTCTGGAGGGAGCGGCGCACGCTCTTGCGCATCTTCTTGCCGATGAACACGAGGGCGTAGAGCACGACGGGCATGACGCACACGCCCACCAGCGTCAGCTTGAAGTCCACGCTCAGGGCCACGGCGAGAAAGGCCGCGATCTTGAAGGGCTCGCGCATGAGCTTGACGAAGACGCCCTCAAGCCCCCGGTTCACCATGAACATGTCGTTGCTGAACCGCGCGAGGATCTCGCCGCTGTTGCGCGTCTCGAAGAACACCATGGACTGGCGCATGAGGTTGGCGTACATGTCGCGGCCGATGTCCGTGGTCACACGCACGCCGATGGTGGCGGCGAGATACTCCTGGAAGAAGCGCGACACCCCGACGAAGCCCGCCAGCAGGGTCACCAGCGCGCAGGCATAGAGCAGGGCGCGCATCCGGTCCGCGCGCATGCCCGCGACCACGTTGAGGAAGCGCTGGTCAAGCCCCTCCGGCCCCCAGCCAATGAAGCGGCGCATCATGCCGGCGTATTCCGCGATGTCCCGCGCCATGCCCTCCGCGGGGTCCTCCTGCGCGGCGGCGGCGTCCCCGTTTTCCGGGGCCTGCGCCGCGGGCTGGTAGAAGGTGAGCCGGATCACCGTGCCCACGCCGACCAGCATGGCACCGAAGGAGACCGCGATGAGGATGGCGAGGGCCATGGACCCGAAGAGGCGGGTCTTGTACCGCCAGGCGTAGCCGACCAGGCGCGCGTACACCCGCCACGCCGACCCGCGGGGCGGCGCGGCCGAGGCGGCGGCAAAGGGGCTGCTGTAGTCGGCCATGTGGCGGGACCCGTTCATGGTGATGCCGGAAGGCTGCGCGCGGAGCATAGCACAGCCCCGAAAAACCGGTCAAAAACGGGGCGCTTCGCGGCCCCGCCCGCACGCCGGAAACCGGGTCAGACGATGTAGATGAAACGGCTGCAGTTCGGGCAGGTGTGGATGTGGTCCGTGTCCTCGCGGACGCGCTGGGCGAACTGCGAGGGCAGGCGCATGAAGCAGCCCTGGCAGGTGTCGCCCTCGACGGGCACCAGCGCGGGCGGGCGCGCCGTCATGAGGCGGTCGTAGTGCTTGAGGATGCGGGCGTCCACCAGGCTGCGGATGTTCTCCATCCGCTGCTTGATCTGCTTCTTGCCCGAGCGGGCCGCGTCGTACATCTCCTGGCAGAGCTGGAGCCGCGCCAGCAGGATGAGGTCGGCGTGGGCGTCGCGCGCCTGGAGCAGTTCGGGGTCGGCCTTGAGCTTCTTGGCGTAATACTCCTCGGGGGCCGCCAGCTTGTGCGACATCTCCGTGAGCACCTCCAGGAACACCTTCTCGTCGGCCGCGGCCATGAGGGCCTTGAAGTTCTCCGGCACGCGCAGCATCTTGGCCAGCGTGGCCACGAAGTTCAGGTAGGTCGTCTGCTGCGTGGGCGGATAGACAATGAGGAAGACCAGATTGACCGGCTTCTTGTCCACCGCCGCGAAGTCCACGCCGGCCGTCACGCGGCCCGCGGCGCAGTACAGCGACTTGAGGCCCGACACGCGCGCGTGGGGCACGGCGAGGCCGTGGCCGATCCCCGTGCTCTCGGTGGTCTCCCGCGCCATGATCTGGTCCAGCGCGGGCTCGACCCCCTTGATCTTTTTCTTGTCGAACAGGAGACGGGTCATCTCCTTGAGCACGTCCTTCTTCTCCCTCGCCTCCAGCTCGGGGACAATGCAACTGACATCTATGTAATCACTTAGCAGCATGGTTCGCTCCTTGCCTGGGGTTGTCCTGACCGCGCCGCGCTTTGCCTGAAACCTCGCGCCTTGGCCTCGCGGCGCGGGTGCAATTGTAGCACTCCCGCGCCGTCTTCGCAATGGTTTACGCGGTTTTTTGCGGTCTCCGCCGCGAAAAACCCGCAAGACCGGCTTATTGCAGGGCCGCAGAGGCCTTGGCGGCGCGTTCGCGGACCGCGTCGCTGGCGGCCCGCTCCGACACCAGCGCCAGGGCGGCCTGCACCCGCTCCTTCGCCGCCGCGTCCTGTTTCGCCAGTTCCGGGGCCAGCGTGATCACCGCGGCGGCGGCCTCGTTGCGGGCCTCGTCCCGTGCCAGTTCGGCGGTCAGCTGGTCCAGCGCGTGGACCGTGGGGGTCTTGCCCCAGGCGGCCAGCAGCCTCCGCCGCTCCTCCACGCGCTTCACCAGCGTGGCCGCGTCGTCGAGCAGGGTCTGGCGTTTTCCGAGGTCGGGCTCCGTCTGGGCCAGGCGGATGAACCCGCGCAAACCGAGGATGTGGCGGCCCTCGTCGGCCCCGGCGGCCAGCGCGCGCAGGGGCGGCAGGGCGTCCAGTGTCCGCCATTCGGACAGCGCGCGCAGGGCCTCCTCGGAGACGGTCCCGTCGGCGTCCTCCAGGGCGGCCACCACAGCGTTCAGCGCGGCGGGCGACGCGGCCTGCGCCAGCACGCGGACGCCCGAGGCCCGCAGTGCGGCGTCGGGGCCGGCCATGACGGCCAGCACGGGCGCCAGGGCCGGATCACCGCCGCGCGTGCAAATCGCGCCCAGCGTCTTCTCCACCGTCCCCCGGGCGGCGGGTTCGGACGCCGCCAGGGCCTCCAGGCACGCGGGCACCTCGCCCGCGCCGCCGTGCTCGGCCAGCAGGCCGAGGGCCGCCGTGCGCACCGCCGGGTCGGCGTGCTTCAGGCCGTCCAGCGCCAGGGCCACGCCCTGGGGCGCGGCGCGGCGGGACAGGATGCCGAGGATCGTCGCATGGACGCCCGGGGCGGCCTGCGGCAGGAACGCCGCCAGGGCCAGGTCCACGGCGTCGCCGGGCATGGTGGCGAGGCTCTTCTCCGCCTCGGCGGCCACGGCGTCGCCGCCGCCGAGCAGCGCGGCGAGGCGCGGGGTGTCGGCGGCGTCGCCGAACACGGCGAGGGCGCGGACGGACTCCATGCGCACCGCGGGGTCGGCGCTGTCGAGGGTTTTCAGCGCGGCGGGCCGGGCGGTCCCGTCGCCGCGCCCCGCCAGGCCGCGCAGCACGCGGACCTGCGCCTCCGCGGGCAGCGTGTCCAGCGCGGCGGCGTAGCGGTCCGTCGCGCCGTCGCCCGCCGTTTCAACCATCATCTGCGCGGCAAACTCGCGGAACAGGGGCTCGTCCCCGTTGACGGCGGCGAGCAGGCGGTCCGGCGCGTCTCCCGGGCGGGCAAGCGTGCGGCCGCGGAAGGCGCCCAGGCGCACATGGTCCGGCCACGCCGCGCCCAGCAGCTCCTCGAACACCCCGGCGGCGTCATCCGCCCGCTTCTCCGCCGTCCAGATGTCGGCCAGGCACAGCAGCGCCTCACCGAGCACGGCACGCTGTTCGGGCGCGGCGTTCTCCGCGCGGGCGCGCAGGGCGCTGAGGGCGTCCTCCGTTGCGATGCGGCCCAGGGCCGCCGTGGCCGCCTCAGCCACCACGGCATCGGCGCCGGCCATCAGCGGCGCGAGCAGCGGCGCGGCCTCCGCGTCCCGGCGCACGCCGAGCGACGCGGCCACGCCGGCCTGAAGCGCGCCGGAGGTCGTGCCGAGCGCGGCGCGCAGCGCCTCACCCGCCTGGGGGAAGGGCATGGGCTCCAGGGCGTAGCGGGCCAGGTTGGAGAGTTCGGGGTCGGCCAGCAGGGCCGCCAGGGCGGGCACGCTCGCGGGGGTGCCGGTCTGGCGCAGGGCGCGGCAGGCGGCCTGCTTCTCCATGAACGGGGCGTCGCCGGACAGCGCGGCGATGAGCGCCTCCTCGGAGGTCTGGGCGGCGGCCAGCCCCGCCAGCAGCAGGCAGCAGCAGAGCGCGGCGAACGCGCGGGTCCGGGGGGTCAGCAGAATGTGCATCGTCAAATCCTTCCTCGCCGGCCGGGGCCGGAAACGTGCCTGTGGGAAAAACTCACATGTGCCACGGCTCGCGCCACGCGCGCGCCCGCATCCGGTTCGCCTCGGGGTCGTCCGGGAAGGTCTCGGTGACGGGGTCCCATTTCACCGGCCGGCCCAGGCGCTTGCAGATGTTGGCCACATGGCACGCCGAGATGGAGCGGTGGGCCGTCTCGGCGTGGGAGTTGGGCTGCTGCCGCGTGCGCACGCAGTCCAGGAAGGTGCGCGCGTGGTTGTCCACGGGGTACCCGCCCTTGAAGCGCATGTCGCGCGCGAGGGATTTCGGGTAAATCTCGATCTCGCCGGAGTCGCCCGTCTCCACCCAGCCGTCCTCGCCCTCATAGCGCACGGGGCACGAGCCGAAGCGCAGCCCCGTCCGGATCACCAGCTTCACGCCGTTCGCGTAGCGGCCGATGAAGCGCTCGCCCTCCTGCCAGAACTCCACGGGGCCCGTGTCGTCGGTGCCGTTCGCCCACTGGCACAGGTCCACCGTGTGGCTGCCCCACTCGGTGATGGAGCCGCCGCTGAAGTCCAGGTGGTCGCTCCAGTACCCCCGCTTCGGGTAGCTGCTGTTGTACGGGCGCCAGAGCGCCGCGCCCAGCCAGCCGTTCCAGTCAAACTCCTCGCGCGGGGGTTCGGGCTCCGCGGGCAGCACCGTCTCGTGGATGTTCTTGAACCCCGACGCCTCCTCCGCGTGCAGCTCCTTGAGCCGCCCCAGCTTGCCGCTCAGCGCGAGGTCCGCCGCGAGGCGGAAATTGCCGATGCTGCGGCGCTGGGTGCCGCACTGGAACACGCGGCCCAGGCGGCGCATGGTGTCCGACACGGCCCGCGACTCCGAAATGGCCACGCTCATGGGCTTCTCGCAGTACATGTCCTTGCCCGCCCGCGCCGCCATGATCGCCGCCAGGGAGTGGTTGTTGTCCCCCGTCGCGATGACCACCGCGTCTATGTCCGGGCGCGCCAGCAGCTCCATCATGTCAATGTGCGCCGCGCAGTCCCCGTTGCCGTAGGCCTGGTTCACGATGCCGCGCACCGCCTCGCGCCGCTCGCGCTTGCTGTCGCAGACCGCCACCATCCGCACGTCCGGCTGCGCCATGAACGCCTGCATGACGTACTCGCCCCGGCCCCCCGCGCCGATGAGGCCCATGGTGATCCGGTCGTTTGCCCCGGGACGCGTCGCGTCGCCCAGCGCCCCGTTCGTCAGCACCAGCGGGAACAGCGGCACGGCGGCCGCCGCCCGCCCCAGAAACTGCCGCCGGGAGCATCCCGGCGCGGAGGTGGTCTGTTTCATGCAAAGTCACCCTCTACCGTTGGGAAATTGCGCGCGGCGCCGCCCGCAACCGCCGCGGAGCGCGCCGCCCGGTCCATTGTACCCATCTCCCCCGCGCGATGCCACCGGGGGGGGGGGACGGCCCTGTCCGCCCGGCGGGAGGGGGGCCGGGCGGCCTCACTCCGCCTTGGCGAGGTCGGCGGCGGCGGCGAGGAGGAGGTCGGCGAGGCCGGGGCCGTAGAAGGAGGCGGTCACCTCGTATCCGCTCTTCGCGTACTCCTCCGCCGTGAGGATGTAGCCGATGTGGTCGTTGGTGAGGGCCGCCACGGCGGGAAACCGCGCGCCCCCGTCCCGCAGGAAGCCCTTTGCGGCCGCGCCCACGGCGGTGATGGGCTCGCCGGGGAAGGTCAGGAGCGCGAAGTCGTTGACCCGCCAGAGGCCCAGCGGCGCGCGCGCGGGGAACAGCGCCTCCAGCAGCATGCCGAGCTGCTCCTCCGTCACCTTGTACTCGTCCCCGGCGATCTTCAGGAAGTCGGGGGCCGGGGTCTTCGCGGGCAGGTCCACCCATGCCTGCCGGATGCCGAACCGGGTCACCGGGGCGGTGGACATGGTCGCGGCGAGGCGGGCGGCGGCGAGGGCCGCCCGGAACCCGTACTGCTGGGCCATCTCCCAGCGGCTGCCGCCGGTGTACCCCGCGGGGGCGACGTCGCCCTCGGCGCCGTTGGCGTAGAGGCACAGGACGCCGGGCAGCCTCTCCTCGACGGCGCGCTGCATGACGCCGGGCCACCCGCCCGACGCGAGCATGATCTCCGGGGTCATGATGGTGCCGTGGGCCGTGTAGTTCACGAAGACCGCCCAGGGCTTCCCGTCCCGGTCAAAGCGCAGCACCGTCATGTCGTTGTCCGTCGGCAGGGACGTGTCGCGGCGGTTGCGGTTCATGCCGGGCAGGGCCTCCACGGCGGCGCCCGCGGTCACGGGCCCCAGGCCGGCGGCGGCCTCTTTCAGCGCCCCGGCGATCCGGTCCGTCACGAAATCCAGCACCTCCCCGTTGAACACGCCGATGTGCGGGTTGCCCGCCACGTTGCGCCGGTCGAGCATCATGCCCTCCAGCCCCGCGTGGGTGTGGCTGGCCGGCATCAGCACCCGCTCCGGCGTGAGCCCCGGCACGGCGGCCCGGGCCACCGACTCCTCCAGGACGCATCCCGGCGCGTGGCACACGTCGAGGGTGAGAACGGCGGACTTCTCCCCGCCGAAGTCGAAGACGAGGGCCTTGGCCCACAGGGTGTCATGCACGCCTTCGGCGGGCTTTCCGGCGCGGTCGCCATAACCGCCGAGCTGGGTCGGCAAACCCGCCTCCAGGGGGGTGATGCTGGCGCGGGCCGCGCCCGCCAGCAGTCCGGTATCCGCCGCGCCCGTCATCGCCCACACGCCCGCCGCGCACAGCCAGGCCGCAATAGACATGCTCCGCTCCTTGGAGACCGGGATTCCCCCGGGTTGCGCCCCCCGGCGGCGAGACCGTCAGGCGTCCCGCTCAAGGCCGGGCACCGGATCAATGACGTTCGCCTTCACCAGGGCGCGGTAGGTGTCGTGGTTCACCTCGTCGCCGCTGTTGACCACCCGGGCCGAGTTGTCCACGACCACCACGATCTGGCGGACGTCCCGGCCCCGCCGATGGATGAGCGACCCCTTCTTCATCATCTCGAAGGTGACGGTGAGGACCGCGCCGCCGTCGTTCGTGAAGGCGGCCGGGGCGTCCAGATCATGCACGCGGAACTTCGGCTCCGACGAGATCCGGTCGCGCACACTCGGCGGCGGCGATTTCTTGGACCTTCTGAACAGCACGCTCCAAATCCCTCCACCCGCCCCGAACGGGCGGGCCAGCGTCCCCATTATATACCAGAAGCGCGCATCCGGGGACATGCGCCCTGCGCGCCAGGGCAATCGCACTAAAAGGCCCTTAAGAAACGCCTGCGGGCGGCATGAATGCCCCTCGGATTTATACCTTGGTCTTTGTTGTCCCAACAGGACATCCGCACAGGGCCCAGGCAGGCCGCCGTCCATCACCTCAGCCCCGGGTCCGCACAGCGCGCGGCGCCTTGGAGTGCGGTAGCTTGCTGCCGCCTTTCTTCACGTGGGCTTGCCCGCGCGGGGGCGCACGAAAAGCGACTGGGACCGCGCGTTTCCCCAGGGTTGTCGCGGCCCCCCCGTCCCAATTTCGGCTGCCCCGTTGGGGCATGATGGTTCTGCGCGGACAACCCAGGGCAGGCCTGACCCTTCGGGCGGCGGCCTGGCCTGGGCTATGTTCGGCAACGCTTTCAGCGTTGAAGAAGACGAGGAACAGGTGGCGAAAGAACTCTATGTCAGGAAGGGGGGGCGTATCTGAGTACAATTGCCCCGGTTCAAAAAAGAGTCTCCAGGTGGGCAGGGGGGCGATGACCGGAGGCCGGGGCTTGACGCGTGGAAAGAAATACGCTAGTATTACAGCGCAAGCCTGCGGCTTGGTTTCGGTTGGTGCGGTAGCTCCCCTGACGGGGGTGTCACGGAGGTTCTGCGATGAACAGAATGTGGGTGCTTCTTGGGGTGGCGGCGCTGATGGGGGTTGCTTGTCTGGGGGTGGGGTGCAAGCCAGGGGAACCGTTGGCTGCGTTTACTGGCGCGCCCCTTTCGGGAACGGCCCCCCTGACTGTTCAGTTCATGGACCAGTCCACCATTGGAAAGGCGGCCCATATCACGGGGTGGGCTTGGACTTTTGGTGACGGCAGTGTCAGCACGTACCAGAACCCATCCCATACCTATGAGACGCCGGGATCCTACACTGTGAGTCTGACCGTTACGGCAAGTAACGGCAGAACCGGAACGGACAACAGGGATAGTTATGTCGTGGTGACACCCCCGGAAAATCCGGGTGAGGGTGAGGGTGAGGGCGAGGGGGAAGGTGAGGGTGAAGGTGAACCACGGCTGCCGGTTCCCAATGTGGTGGGCATGGCTTGGGCAACGGCGGTGGCGGCTATCAACGCAGCGGGATTGGCCGTGGGAACAGTGGCGGAGGAATTCAGCGCCAGCGTGCCGGTCGGTGTGGTGATCAGCCAGAATCCATTGGCGGGTGTTGAGGCCGCGCCTCGTTCAGCGGTAGATATGGCGGTGAGCAAAGGGCCGCAGGAAGTGGCCGTCCCGGATGTTGTCGGCATGGTCCAGGCGGATGCAGAGGCGGCGATCGTGGGTGCGGGCCTGGTGGTTGGGACGGTCACGGAGGAGCACCACGCGACTGTTCCCGTCGGGAATGTCATCAGCCAGAGCCCTGCGGCGGGCGTCAGCGTGGCATCGGGCACGGCGGTGAACTTGGTGGTTTCCAGCGGTCCGGGACACGCAGTGACAATCCTCCTTCCGGGAGACATTCCACTGGAGCTGGTGCGCATCCCGGCGGGGAGTTTCCAGATGGGCTCGCCGGACACGGAGCGCTTCGGTTTTGAGGGGCCGGTGCACACGGTGACTATTGGGTATGACTTCTACATGGGCAAGTATGAGGTGACGCAGCAGCAGTGGCAGGCTCTGATGGGGGCGTGGCCAAGCACCGCGCCGTCCTCGCGCTATGGAGTCGGGAACTATTATCCCGCCTACTACATTTCTTGGGACGACGCTCAGGCGTTTATCAGGGCGGCGAACGCGCACATCACGAGGACGGGCCAAGGACCGGCGATGCTGCGGCTTCCGAGCGAGGCGGAGTGGGAGTATGCGTGTCGTGCGGGAACGCAGACAAGGTTCTACTTTGGGGATTCGCTGGAGGTGTGGGACGAATGTCAGGACGACGGGGTGCGCAGCCAGTATATGTGGTATTGCGGGAACAATCCGGAGGATTCCAACCGGGCGGGATACGGGAGCAAACCGGTGGGCGGGTTGTTTCCGAATGGCTTTGGGCTCTACGACATGAGCGGGAACGTGCAGGAATGGTGTGAGGACTGCTGGCACAGCAACTACACGGGGGCTCCGAGTGACGGAAGCGCGTGGGTAGTTCCATGGGGCGCGCGGGTCCTCCGGGGCGGCGGCTGGCACGACGACGCCAGGTACTGCCGCTCGGCGAGTCAGTCCGCCTACGACCAGTCTCTACGGTTCAACGACCTGGGGTTCCGCTTGGTCTCAGTCCATCTGGTAAATGTCCCGAATGTTTTGAGGATGACGCAGATAACAGCGCATGGCGCAATTATTGGTGCCGGCCTCCTTGTGGGCACGGTGACGGAACAGCACCACGCGACGATTCCCGCGGGGCAGGTCATAAGCCAGAATCCGTCGTCAGGTACCAGCGTGGCAACGGGAAGCGCGGTGGCGTTGGTTGTGAGTCTCGGGCCTGAGATGGTAGCTGTCACGAATGTTGTGGGCATGACCCAGTCCACGGCGCAGACCGCTGTTACAGGTGCCGGCCTTATCGTGGGCATGGTGACAGAGCAGTATCACGCAACTATCCCGGCAGGCCGGATCGTCAGCCAGAACCCTATTTCGGGTGCCGAGGTGGCACTAGGTTCGGTGGTAAATCTGGTGGTTTCCCGCGGGCCATGGGGTGGTGGCGTCACGGTGACGATACTGCTTCCAGGGGATGTGCCGCTGGAGCTGGTGCAGATACCGGCGGGGAGTTTCCAGATGGGGTCTCCGGACACGGAGCGGAGACGGGATAGCCGGGAGGGGCCGGTGTACACGGTGGCCATTGGGTATGACTTCTACATGGGGAAGTATGAGGTGACACAGGGGCAGTGGCTGGCGGTGATGGGAACGAACCCGGGCGGCTATGCATGGGACTATGGCGTGGGTTCCGATTACCCCGCCTATTACGTTTCGTGGGACGATGCCCAGGCGTTCATCACGGCGGTGAACGCGCACATCACGAGGACGGGCCAAGGACCGGCGATGCTGCGGCTTCCGAGCGAGGCGGAGTGGGAGTATGCCTGCCGGGCAGGGACGCAGACGCGGTTCTACTTTGGAGACTCCCTTGGAGTGGACGACACCTGCGGGGATGACGGGGTGCGTAGCCAGTACATGTGGTACTGCGGGAACAATCCGGATGACGGCCAGCCGGGATACGGAACCAAGCCGGTGGGCGGGAAACTGTCGAATGACTTCGGGCTGCATGACATGAGCGGGAACGTTTTCGAGTGGTGTGAGGACTTCTATCACGAAGACTACACGGGAGCGCCGGCGGACGGGAGCGCGTGGATAGTTCCTACGGCCTCGTACCGGGTCATCCGGTCCGGCTGCTGGTTCTGCTTCGCCTCGTCTTCCCGCTCGGCGTATCGGAGCAGCAACACCCCATCGAACCAGCACTCCAACGTAGGGTTCCGCCTGGCCGCAGTGAGCAGGGGGCCGCAGCCAGTGGTCGTCCCTGATGTTGTCGGCATGGTCCAGGCGGATGCAGAGGCGGCGATCGTGGGTGCGGGCCTGGTGGTTGGGACGGTCACGGAGGAGCACCACGCGACTGTTCCCGTCGGGAATGTCATCAGCCAGAGCCCTGCGGCGGGCGTCGAAGTCGCCTTCGGCTCCGCAGTCAGTCTGGCAGAGAGCAGGGGGCCGCAGGAAGTGGCCGTCCCGGATGTTGTCGGCATGGTCCAGGCGGATGCAGAGGCGGCGATCGTGGGTGCGGGCCTGGTGGTTGGGACGGTCACGGAGGAGCACCACGCGACTGTTCCCGTCGGGAATGTCATCAGCCAGAGCCCTGCGGCGGGCGTCAGCGTGGCATCGGGCACGGCGGTGAACTTGGTGGTTTCCAGCGGTCCGGGACACGGCGGCGGGGACACGGAGACGATCCTCCTCCCGGGGGATGTGCCGCTGGAGCTGGTGCGTATCCCTGCGGGGAGTTTCCAGATGGGGTCTCCGGACACGGAGCGGAGCCGGGACAGCGATGGGGGGGCAGTGCATACGGTGACCATCGGGTATGACTTCTACATGGGGAAGTATGAGGTGACGCAGGGGCAGTGGCTGGCGGTGATGGGAACGAACCCGGGCATTGCGTGGACAGACTATGGGGTGGGGGCCAATTACCCCGCCTATTATGTTTCTTGGGACGACACTCAGGCGTTTATCAGGGCGGTGAACGCGCACATCACGAGGACGGGCCAAGGACCGGCGATGCTGCGGCTTCCGAGCGAGGCGGAGTGGGAGTATGCCTGCCGGGCAGGGACGCAGACGCGGTTCTACTTTGGAGACTCCCTGGGGGTTGAAGACTACTGCGAGGATGACGGGGTGCGCAGTCAGTACATGTGGTACTGTGGAAACAACACGGGATTATCGGGTCAACCGGGATACGGAACCAAGCCGGTGGGCGGGCTCCTGCCGAACGGTTTCGGGTTGCACGACATGAGCGGGAACGTGTGGGAGTGGTGCGAGGACTGGGGGCACGACGACTACACGGGGGCGCCGACGGACGGAAGCGCGTGGATAGTTCCTACGGCCTCGGGCCGGATCATCCGGGGCAGCTGCTGGTACGACTACGCCCATTACTGCCGCTCGGCGCGTCGCATGGATTACTACCCGTCGAACCGAGACTACTGCGTAGGGTTCCGCTTGGCCTCAGTTCGTTAGGTGCATTCCGGTGGTCCTGACGGGCTCAAGTGCAAGCAGGCAGAGAAACGGAAGCCCCGCCGGGCAAGGCCCGTGCGCAGCCGGGCTACGGTCGGTGACGGTGTCGGCAGGAGTGGCGGTCTTTCGGCTGGAGGACTGTTTTCCCTACAAACGCCTGGGGGGCGCTTCTGTTCGTTCCGTTGCTTTCGCGGGCGGCGTCTTCGCCGGTTCGCCAGGGCAATCGCACCAAAATGCCCTCGGGAAACGCCTGCGGTCGGCATGAATGTCCCTCGGAATTGTGTCTTGGTCTTTGTTGTCCCAACGGGACATCCGCACAGGGCCCAGGCAGGCCGCCGCCCGAAGGGCCAGGCCTGCCCTGGGTTGCCCGGACAGAAGGAATCATGCCCCAACGGGGCAGCCGAAATTTCGGCGGGGAGTGCCGCGCCGGCCTTGGGGAAACGCGCGGACACAGCCGTTTCTCGTGCACCCCCGCGCGGGCAAGCCCACGCGAAGAAAGGCGGCAGCAAGCTACCGCACTCCAAGGCGCTGCGCGCTGTGCAACACTGGGGCTGTGGGGATGCGCGGCGGCCTGCTTGGGCCCTGTGCGGATGTCCCGTTGGGACAACAAGGACAGAATCGCATCACTTGGGGACGTTCATGTTGTTCGCAGGCGTTTCTCGGCGGGAATCGTAGTGCGCTGCCCCGGCCGGTTCGCGGGGGCGTGCCGGGGTGCCGTACAATGCGGGGCATCATGGCGTGCTGCAAAAAACTGCCGGGCGACCGGGCGCGGGTTTGGGCGGCGGGAACCCTGCTGTTCCTGCTGGCGCTGGGGCTGCGCCTGCGCGGGCTCGGCGCGGAGTCGGTCTGGATGGACGACTTCTTCTCGGCGGCCCGGCTGGACGCGCCGAACCTGCTGCGGTTCCTGCGGGACCAGCGGGGCGACAACTGGGAGATGGTGCCGGTCTATTACACGCTGGAGTATTTCTGGGCGCTGCTGCGGCCGGGAAGCCTCGCATGGGTGCGGGGGCTGTCCGTCCTTTTCGGCGCGGGGGCCGTGGTGCTGGTGTTCTCGCTGGGCCGGCGCCTGGGCGGGATGGTCGCCGGATGCGTGGCGGGGGCGGTCATGGCGCTGTCGCCGTGGCAGATATTCCACAGCCAGGGGCTGCGCCCCTACGCGCTCATGCTGTTTCTGTCGCTGGTCTCCATGGACGCCCTGCTCCGCTGGACGGAGTCCCGCCGCGCCGCGCCGCTGGCGGCGCATCTCGCCGCGAACCTCCTGATGCTCTGGAGCCACCTCTTCGCGCCGCTGTTCTTTCTGCCCCAGGGGCTCGTGGTGCTGTTCTCGCGCGGCGTGTCCTGGCGGGGGCGGCTCTTCTGGGGGGGCGCGCACGCCCTCTTCCTCCTCGCGGTGCTGGGCTATGTCGCCACGATCAAGCCCGCCCCCGACCCCCCCGTGACCCCGCCGGGCTGGGGGAACCCCTGGGCCGTGGTGACGGGGCGGGGGTTCTTTGCGGCGGACAACACGCTCACCGGCGGGGTGCTCTCGGCGGACGGGGAGAACCTGCGCTGGGCGGAGTACCACTCGCCGACGGTCCTCCGCGACCCGGCGCACCCCCTGGCGGCGGACCTGCTGCCCCTGCGTCCGGCGGTGGAGCTGGCGCTGGCGCGGTGCTACCTGCTGACACTGGGCCTGATGCTCTTCTTCGCGGCGCGGGACGCGCTCCGGCGCGGGGAGGCGGACCGGAAAGACCTGCGGAACACCCTCGTCCTGCTGGCGTGGTTCCTCGTGCCGGTGGCCGCGCTGTTTCTCGTGGCGCAGTTCTGGAAGCCCCACGCCTTCCAGCGCCGCTACGTTTTCTACGCGTGGCCGGCCCTCTGCCTGCTGGTGGGGCTGTCGGCCGCGCGCCTGCGCGGCCCCGCGCGCTGGGCCCACGCCGCCGCGCCCCTGGCGATGCTGGCGGTGCTGGCGGCGGCCGCGGCGGCGCTGCCCATGCGCCACGACTACCTGTCCGCCGCGGGCCTCCTGCGCGAACACGCCGCGACCCATCCCGCGGCCATGACGGACAACTGGAACCTCATGCGCATCCTGCGCTGCAACGACCCCGGGCTGCCGGTGCCCGTCGAGCGGTACCTGAGCCCCGAGGAGACCGCCGCCCGCGCGGTGGAGACGGTGCGCGCGGGCACGGGGGTGTGGGTGCTGTTTGTGGGCCCGGAGAGCCTGCCCCAGCGCCAGGCCCTGGAGCAGACCCTGCGCGACAACGACATCCCCTGGGAGCGCGTCATCCTGCCCGGCATGCAGAGCCTCTACCTCTACCGCTGCGACCCCGCGGAGCCCGCGCTCGTGATGGCGTCATCCCCCGGCTGAGGCGCGCCGCCGCGCGCGGAGCAGCGACCAGGCGGCAAAGGCGCCGATCCCCAGCAGGAAGACGGCGGACACGGCCAGCCCCGCGCGCAGGGTCCAGGGGGTGTATTCAAAGACGACCTCGGATTTCCCGGCGGGCACCGTGACGGCGCGGAAGCAGTGGTACGCCGGCAGGACTTCGGCGGGCGCGCCGTTGACGGTGGCCGTCCATCCGGGATACCACGCGTCGGCGAGGACGAGCATGCACGCCGCGCGCGCGTCGGCCTCCAGCCGCACGCGCTGGCAGCCGTAGTCCAGCACCCGCACCGCGCCGGGATCGCCCGCCACCGCCGGGGGAACGCCGTCGGCGGGGGCCGCCTCCAGGAAAACCACCTCGGCCGGATTGAAGGGGGGGGCCTTCATGCGCTTGAGGGCGGCGTCGGGGTCGGGCACGACCTCGGCGCGGGGGACCAGCCGGGCATGGGGCAGGGCGCGCGGGTTGCGCAGCACCTGCAAGCCGTCCACCTCGGCCTCCAGTTCCATCCGCCCCAGCGCCGCCTCCGGCATGATGGGCGGGTAACGGAGGTCGTTGAGGTAGTACTGGATGGCGGCGGCGGGCTCGAAGGCCTCCCAGATGTCCACCTTGAGGCCCCGCTGCACCTTCCAGACGCGGCCGGGATAGAGCCCGTCGTAGCCCAGCCACTCCTGGATGTCGTAAATGTTCAGAATGGCCGAGGGCAGCCCGCCCTCGTTCACGCCGATCCGGCAGGGCTGCCCCTTGGCCCGCAGATGGTCCGTCAGGTTCGTCCTCGGGAAGAGGTTCTCCGCCCGCGAGGTGGGGTTGAGGCCCCACTGGCCGTAGATGAGGCTGGCCGCCGTCAGCAGGGTCGCCAGCGCGGCCACGGTCCGCGGCATGGGGCGGACACACTGCACCGCCAGCGCCGCCATCGCCGCGAGAATGAACCCCAGCGCGGCCAGGGTGTGGAGCTGGACATACGCCGCCCCGCGCTCCATCTCCAGCACCTCGTCGTAGAAGAAATAGAGGAAGCCGACCATCCCGAACCCCGCCACCGCCACGGCCGCCAGCACCGCCAGGTCGGACACCCGCCGCCGTCCCTCCGTCCACCGGGCGAGACCGAAGGCCGCGGCGACGGCCAGGCCGAAGAGCGGGAACGCCATGTGGTACACGCGCAGGGCGGTCACGAAAAGCGGCAGCCGCTGGACCCATTCCAGGGAGGGCGCCGAGAAGGCCAGGCTCACGCACACGGCCATGCTGAAGAACAGGGCGGTCATCCGGTGGGGCCACGGGTCCGCCGCGCCGCCGGGGGTGTCCTTCGGGGCGGGATGCGGCCGCGCGCCGCGCGCCAGGGCCCACACCGCCAGCAGCACCACCGCCGCCCCCGGATACAGCATGGTGTCCAGATTGCCGTTGGTCTTGCCCCAGTAGTTGAAGTTGTGCTCCACCCCGAGAAAGCGGGGGGAAAAGAGCGCCGCCAGCGAGCGCAGGGGATAGCCCAGGGTGTGGTCCATCGCCTTGCGCTCCAGCACCGTCGCGCTGTTGAGCAGGTACTCCGCGAAGGGGAAGAGCTGGGCCGCGCACACGCCGGCGGCGACCGCCCACATCGCCCCGCCCGCGAGCACCGGCCCGGCCAGCGGCCCCCCGCGCGCCGCCGAAAGCGCGAGGCGGACGGCAAAATACAGGCCCAGCCCCGCGGAGAACGTGAAGGCCGTCTCCGGATGCCCCGCCAGCAGGAGCATCACCGCGCCGAACACGCCCGCCGCCAGGCCCCGCCGGTACCGCCCCTGCACGATCCACTCGGCGCCCAGGAAGACCACGGGGAACCACGCCGCCACGTCGGTCAGCGGCCAGTTGGCCCAGATCAGGCAGTAGCCGGAAAACCCCCAGGCCGCGGCGAGAAAGACCGCCGCGCGGCGCGGCAGGCCCAGCCCCCGGCCGCAGGCGTAGGCCGTCAGGCCGCACAGCCAGAGTTTCAGCAGCACGAACAGGGTCATCGCGGCGGGCAGGCCAAGGAAAAGCAGCAGGATGCGGGGCGGGTAGAACACCGACGACTGGTAGTTTGCCAGCACCGGCATGCCCGCGCACTGGTAGGGGTTCCAGAGCGGCAGTTCCCCGCGCAGAAAGGCCTCCCGCGTGTTGTGGTAGGTCTGGCAGAAGAAGGCGTAGACGTCCAGCATCAGGCGGTTGCTGTTGCCCGTCCAGTCCTCCGGCGCATACTGCGCCCAGGGCTGCACCGTGTACATCAGGTCCGCCGGTCCCGCGATTTCCCCCCGCAGGAAGATGCCCGGATAGACCGCGGCGGTGCCCAGCACCATCAGAACGGCCACCAGCAGCACCATCCACCCTTCCCGACGCCAAACGCTCATCGCAGGAACACCTCCATGCGCGGACAGACCGCGCCGCGCGGCACCACTTTACCCCCGGCGGCGCGGGAAGTCAATGCGGCGGGGGAGGCGGCCATGCCGCCCTCTCCGGGGCGGGGTCACCCGCCGTTGGCGGCGAAAATCTGGATGTTCCGCCATTTCTCGCTGTGGAAGCGGAGGAAGAGGACGCCGCTGAGGACCATGATGAAGGAGGTGGCCCCCATCCAGGCGCCGTAGGTCTCGAGGCCGAGGCCGAAGGCGAAGAAGATGGAGACGGGCAGGCAGAAACCGTAGGACATGAAGGCGGTCATCCACATCATCCAGCGGGTGTCCCCGGCGCCGCGCAGGGCGCCCATGCAGATGATGTTGACCGCGTCGAAGGCCTGGAAGAAGGCGGCGAGAATCAGGAGACGGTGGCCGAGCTGGACGATTTCGGCGCTGTCCGGGTTGAACACACCCCGGATGAGGAGGCCGCCGAAGACGGCGAAGACGCCGCCCATGCAGACCATGTAGCCCATGGCAAGGCGCAGCGCGGTGTAGGTGCGGGCCTTGGCGCGCGCGGGGTCGCCGCGGCCGATCCACTGGCCCACAATGGCCGCGATGCCCTGGTGCAGGCCGATGACGGGCATGAAACAGATGTGGTTGAAGCTGAGGGCGACGGTGTTGGCGGCCATCTGCACGGGGCCAAAGCGGCCGATGATGAAGGAGATCCAGATCCACCAGTTGGCGACGTCGAGGAACATGCTGAGAGCCGACGGGATGCCGATGTTCACCAGCTCGCGCATGCGGGCCACATCGGGCCGCCATGTTGCGCGGGTGCCGTGGAGGCGGTCCATCCGCGGAGAGACAAAGACGCCAAAAAGGATGGCGGTCTGGATCGCCATGCCGATGACCGTGGCGAGGGCGGCCCCGGAAATGCCCAAGCGCGGAAACCCGAAATTCCCGTAAATGAGCAGGTAGTTCAGGCCCAGGTTGGCGGCGTTTCCGGCAATGGCGGCCCAGGTGGGGATGCCGGGCCGGTTCACGCCCTGAAAGAAGCCGGAGAGGGCCGACATGGCGGCGATGAAATAGTAGCCCAGCAGGCGCGTGCGGAAATAGGACAACTCCAGCGCCGTCACCTCGGGCGTGTGCCTCATCAGCCCAAACAGCGGCCCGGAAAGGGGATACAGCACCGCACCGGCAAGGATGCCCAGCAGGGAGACGTAGAGCCCCTGCCAGCAGTAGAGCGAGCACTGGCGCAGGTCGCCCCGGCCGTAGCACTGGGCGGCGAAGGTGCTGACCACGGCGGTCACGCCCATGAACAGGGTGCTCAGGGTGAACGAGGCGATGTCCGCCGAGAGCACGGCGGCCAGGGCGTCCTCGCCCAGGCGGCCCACCATCACGCGGTCGGCGAAGCCCATGACGGTGTACGACAGGGACCCGAGAATGATGGGCCCGGACATGCCCATGACCTCGCGGACCCCGGTCCAGCGGGGCTCGTCGGCAAGGGGGGGCAGGGTGGGATTCATGGGGGAAGGTCTCCGGCGGGGGGGGCGCGCCCGGGGG
>JAPXRP010000045.1:0-25540 GCA_033813475.1 Candidatus Hydrogenedentota bacterium | reverse complement strand
AGTAGTACCGGGCGCACTCCCCCTCGACCACGGCCTCGAAGCCGTGCTTTTCCAGCAGCGCGGACACCCTCTCGTAAAAAGGGTGACCCGGCGTGCGGGGAAGCTCCCCCGTCCCCACAAAAAGCGTCCCCTGACGTTGCCTGCGCGCGCGTCCCATCGCCATGCCTGACATCTCCCGGTTGGCCTCACGGGAAGCATACCATACCGACAGCTATATGTCAATAACAAACACTACTGCAAGCCCGCCTTTTGCCACAGGCTGCCAGACGCCGGTCGGAACACTCATCCGCCACCCGAACAACAGACAAGTTTATGATCACATGCCTTCTTCCCGTCTCGAAATTGTTGTGAACCACGATCTTCCCCAGAGTGGAATTCCCGCCGATCCCCAGAGCGGGGCATCCGGACAGGGCGACGGTCGCGGCCGCCAGCATCATGCACACTGCGCTCAAGATCATCCTTCGCTTCATGACTTTTTCCTCCGTGTGTTTCGCTGTCCAACCCCATGCAGGACGGCTATGGGAGTATACTACAGCAGGAGGTGGATCGCGCGACATTCCATGAGGTCCCTGATCGCGCCGGATAGGACAGAGAACGAGGGGATCCCGAGGGCAGGAAGTGAATTGTCCAGGGGGACGGGAGGCCTGGTGGGCAAGGGGGGCCATTTTCCCCTCGGGATGCGTCCGACCTCAGGCATTCTGACACGAGATTGCTTCACTTCGTTCGCAATGACGCGTGTTTTCACGTCATTGCGAACGAAGTGAAGCAATCTCGTGCACGCCACTGCTCCGGCTCGCGCCGACCTTATCCGGCTATCAGGACCATCCTATGTAAGAACCCTCTTCAACATTCCAGAAATGCCCAGCAGCCGCCCGCCGCGCCGCGATCCGAAACATCCCCCGGTTCGCTCCCGCGAACCGCCCCCCTCAAGGGGGGACCAAGAGGGACAGCGCCTCCTTCTTCTTTGATGGGGGGCTTGCCCGCAGTCATTGCGGAAACCCGGTGGTTCGCTTGAACGGGGGCGGGGTGGGTAGAATGGGGCTGGACACATGGTTGATGGAGGTTCTCATGGGCTTGCTGCGTTTGGCTGCGGTCGTGGTGCTGGGATGGGGAGGTCTTGCCTGGGGGGAGGCCGCCGCGGCGGCGCTACCGGGGGCGGACCGTCCGTTTGCGGAGCGGTTTGCGTCGCCGCCGGCGGAGGCGCGGATCCTGCCGATTCTGCATAGGATGCCGGTGGAGGCGGAGAGGCAGGAGGCGTGGTTTGACCGCGTGGCGGCGCAGGGCTTCGGCGGGGTGGCGACGAATGTGAATTTCAAGGACTATCTGAAGAGCGGGGAGCATTGGGCGGCGTTCCGGCGGGGACTGGAGGCGGCGCGGAAACGGGGGATGTCGCTGTGGCTGTATGACGAGCGGGGGTATCCGTCGGGGCTGGCGGGCGGGCAGACGCTGGAGGGCCACCCGGAATGGGAGGCGCGGGGGCTGCTGATCGCGCAGATGGAGACGGCGGGCGGGCCGGTGTCGCTGGACTGTCCGCCGGGCGCGCCGGTCCTCGCGGCGGCGTACCCGGTGGCGGGGGGCGCGCTGGAACTGCCGGGGGCGGTGGATCTTTCCGCGCGGATTCAGGACGGGAAACTGTCCTGGGAGCCGCCCGCGGGGGCGTGGCGGGTGCTGGTGCTCACGGAGGACCGGCTGTACGAGGGCACGCATGCGGCGGTGAGCCTGTGCGACAAGCTGCCGTACATCAACCTGCTGATGCCGGAGCCGACGGCGCGGTTTCTGGAGGTGACGCACGACGCCTACGCGGCGCGCCTCGGGAAGGACCTGGGAGAGTGGTTTGTCTCCACGTTCACGGACGAGCCGTCGCTCATGAGCATCTTCATGCGGCGGCAGCCGTGGTCGGTGCTGCCGTGGTCGCCGAACCTGCCGGCGGCCTTCGAGAAGCGCAACGGCTACCCGGTGGCGTCCGTGCTGCCGCATCTGGTGTGGGGGGCGGGTCCGGCGGCGGAGAAGGCGCGGCACGACTTCTGGGGCACTGTGGGCGATCTCGTCTCCGAACATTATTTCGGCCAGATACAGGACTGGTGCGACCGGCATCAGGTGCTGTCCGGCGGGCACCTGCTGTGCGAGGAGCCGATTCTGGCGCATCCGCCGCTCTACGGCGACTTCTTCCAGTGCCTGCGCCGCCTGAGCGCGCCGAGCATGGACTGCCTCACGAGCATCCCGTCCGAGGTGCCGTGGCAGGTGGCGCGGCTGGTTTCCAGCGCGGCGGATTTGGAGGGGCGCGCGGTCACGATGAGCGAGGCGTCGGACCACAGCCAGCGCTGGCGCGCCGAGGGCGACGCGCGGCCCGTATACACCGTGACGGAGGACGAAATCCGGGGCTCCCTCAACCGGCAGATGGTCGCCGGCATCACTACCATCACGAGTTATTACCAATTCAAGGATTTCCCGGACGACGCGCTGCTCCGGCTGAACGAATGGACGGGCCGCTGCTGCACGGCGCTCAAGGGCGGGCGGCAGGTCACGGACCTCGCGGTGGCCTACCCCGCCGACACGCTCAAGGCCCATTTCACCCCTTCGCGCGAATGGACCCGCGACCTGCCCGCCGGGGTCCAGCGCATCCAGAAGGTCTACGACCAGGCGTCGCGCGCGCTGTTCGCCGCCGGGCGCGACTTCACCTATGTGGACGGCCGCGCGCTGGCGGAGGCCCGCGTGCGGCGCGGGGCGCTGCGCGTGAACGGGATGGCGTGGCGCGTGGTGGTGCTGCCCGCCGTGGACACCCTGCCCCTGAAGGCGTGGGAAAACCTGCACGCCCTGTGGCGCGCCGGGGGCGGCGTGGTGGCGCTGGGCGCGCTGCCCGTGAACAGCGACAAGGGGTTTCCCTGCGACCGGACGGGAGAAATCCGGAACGCACTGTTCGGCAACGGTGAGTCCGGGGAAGTGCGGACGAACGGAAAGGGCGGGTTTGCGCTGCATTTGGCGGCGGGGCAGGAGGGGCTGCTGGTGCGCGCGCTCGACGGCGTGCTCGCGCCGGACTTGGCCATGCCCGCGGGCGCGCCCCTGCGGATGACCCACCGGCGCGTGGACGGGCGCGAGGTGTACTTCGTCATCAACGACGGGCCGGAGGCCTGGTCGGGGACCGTGTCGCTGTGCGCCGAAGGCCGGGGCGCCCGGTGGGATCCCGCCACGGGCACGTCGGCGGAGGAACACGACGCGAATAGCGTTTCCCTGAGCCTTGGCCCCTACGGCGGCATGCTCTTCACCTTTCCCGCCGCAGGAAAACCCGCCTGGCGGAAGCCGACGGAAGGGGGCCTTCCGGGCATGACCGTGACGGCGATGCCCGCCACCACCCCTGCGGTGATCGGCGGGGAGCACGTCCGGGGGGACGTTCACCAGCTCGCCGACGGGGGCCCGTGGACCGTGATGGCGGATGTGACGAAGTCCAACGTGGACGTGTTCCAGTTCCTGTGCTTCTCGTGGCAGACGGACGTGGATGTGTCGGCGGCGGAGTGCTTCGTCTTCGACGTGGAGGTGCCCGCCGGCCAGACCTGCGGCACTTCGCTGCTGGTGGTGGTCCGCGACGCGCGCGGCGTGGAGGCGCTGGCCGAGACGGGCGTTCCCCTCGGCGGGGGCGGCCGGACGCGGGCCCATGTGCCCCTGAGCGCCTTCCAGCGGGCGGGGTGGAGCGGCGGCCCGGCGGGTCCGGTGGATTTCGCGCAGACCCGCGACATCCGCATCGGCTGGGGCGGCTATTTCGGCACGCAGGGCGAGCGCGTCGCTTTTACCGTGTCCGCCCCGCGCGCGGCTGCGCGCCCCCCGTGCAGGGAGGAGGACGCCTGATGGAACCGGGCTTTTTCCCCTTCGCACTGTTCATCTGCGCCATAATCACGGTGGGCGCGCTCGCGTTCCTGGCCGACCGTCAGCGCACGGAGGGCATGCGGGCGCTGGCTTCCCAGTTGGGACTGCGCTACCACGCCCGCAGCCGGGGCATCCCCAAGCAGTTCCAGTTCCTGAACCGCATCAACCAGGGGCACAGCCGGTACGCCAGGAACATCCTCGACGGCGTCCACCGGGGCCGCCAGGTGCTGATCTTCGACTACCACTACACCACCGGCAGCGGCAAGAACACCCAGCACCACCAGTTCAGTTTCTTCCTCCTGCGGCTGGAGCGGTCCTTCCCCGAAGTCACCGTCCGCCCCGAGATCTTTCTGGAGCGCCTGGGCGACATGCTGGGGCTGGGCGACATTGACTTCGAGTCCATCGAGTTCTCGAACGCCTTCCACGTGCAGTCCCGCGACCGCCGCCTCGCCTACGACCTCTGCCACCCCCGCATGATGGAGTTTCTCCTGAAGCACCGGAAGATCGCCTTTGAGATCGAGAACGACTGGCTCGCCGTGGCCATGGAGAAATGCCTGAGCCCGGAGGAAATCCTGGTCCGCATCAATCTGCCGCACGAAATCCGCGACCTGTTCCCGGAGCATCTGTTTCACCAATAAGAAAGGAGGAGTGTCTGTCATGATTTGGGTGCGCATCCTTATGATGATTTCTCTCTGGGTTGCCTGGGGGTGGTATCTGTCCCAGTTCACCCGACTTCATCGCCTCGAAGAAGCCTGTGAGCGGGCATGGTTCGCCCTGAATGGGGAGCTCCTCGGGCGTCATGCCCTTGCCCTGAAGGCTGTGGCGGCGGTGGGTGCGTCCACCCCGGAAAGACAGGTGCTTTCGGAGGAGGTGGGGGCCGTGGTTCGGGCGTGCGCCGCGCGGGCGGGATGGGTGGGGGACCCCGAGCGCATGGAGAACGAGGCGAGGTTGACGGAGAGGCTGTCCCGGCTTGTTGCCGGTGGGGCGGCATCCTGCGATTCGGGGGATGATGCGGTGCTCTCCGCACTGTCCGAGGATATTCTACATTCAGAACAGCGCATTCGGGAGGCTCTGGAGGCCCACAATCAGGCCGTAACGGCGCTTAACGCCGCGGTGCAGGCCCGTACCTCGGGCATCGTCGCGCGCAAGACAGAGATGCAAGAGCGCCCTCCCCTGCCGCGAGTCTGCTGACTTTTCTGTGGCAGTCCTCAGAGTAACCGCATCATAATCCGTGGGCCTTCCCTGGAGAGCGTCAGCACATTTCCGTTTTCTTGGAATCTTCAACGCTGAAAGCGTTGCCGAATATAGCCCAGGCCAGGCCGCCGCCCGAAGGGCCAGGCCTGGCCTGGGCTATATTCGGCTGTCCGTTCGGGACAATAACCAAATCATGCGCCCTCTCGGTGGTCATGCCGTTCACAAATGGCAGCTTCGTGCGATTGCCCGGGGCGCCCCGCCCGCCCGAGACACGGCCCGCCGGTCCCGTGCTATGCTTTTCCCTGCGGCCGGACAGCCACCCCGGTTCCGCCGGAGGGAGCAACGTATGGAACCCCTGATCATCCTCGCCATCTTTGCGGGCCTTCCGCTGCTTTGGCTGCTGATCGCCTACAACCGGCTGGTGCGCTACCGCAACCACTGCGAGGAGTCGTGGTCGGACATTGACACGGAGCTCAAGCGCCGCCACGACCTGATCCCCAACCTGGTGTCCACGGTGCGGGGCTATGCCGCCCACGAGCGCGGGTTGCTGGAGGAGGTGACGCGCCTGCGTTCGGAGTGCTTGGCGGAGGCGGCCCCCGGCGCCCGGCTCGCCGGCCTGGAAAACCAACTGACCGACGCGCTGGGCCGCCTGATGGTCCGCGTGGAGGCGTATCCCGACCTGAAGGCCAGCGAGCAGTTCCTGTCACTCCAGCATGAGCTGGTCATGACGGAGGACCGGATCCAGGCCGCCCGCCGCTTCTTCAACGGCAACGTGCGGGAGCTGAACAACGCCGTGGAGTCTTTCCCGACAAACCTGGTGGCGGGGGGCTTTGGGTTCGCCAAGCGCGACTTCTTCGAACTGTCGGATGTCCGCGAGCGCGCGACCCCGTCCGTTTCCATGTGACCCTGCGGGATACCGCCCCATGAAGAAGGCCGGAAAAATGCTGCTGACCCTCATCAAATGCGCCGTGGTGGCCTATGTCATCGCAGTGGCCCTGCTTTGGTTCTTTCAGGACAAGGTGCTTTTTCCCGCCTCACGGGACATCTACCGCACGCCCGAGTCCATGGGGTGGACCCACGAGGAGGTGTGGCTGGACACGCCCTTGGGCCGCTCCCACGCATGGTGGGTGCCGATGGAGAACCCGCGCGGCGCGGTGCTGTTTTCCCACGGCAACGCGGGCAACATCGCGGACCGCCTCGAGTCCATCGGGCTGCTCCGGAAACTGGGGTTCTCCGTGCTCGCCTACGACTACGGCGGCTACGGCCTGAGCGAGGGGGAGGGACCGTCGGAGAAGCGCTGCTGCGCGGACGTGCGGGCGGCATGGCGGCACCTGACGGAGACGCGCGGCATTCCCCCGGAGCGGATTCTTCTGTTTGGGCGGTCCCTGGGCGGCGCCGTCACGGCGGACCTGGCGCAGGAGGTGCGGCCCGGCGCGGTCGTGCTGGAGAGCACCTTCCTGTCCGTGCCCGACGTGGCGCGGGAGACCCTCTGGTGGCTGCCGGTGCGGACCCTGTGCACCTCCCCGTTCAACAGCAAGGACAAGGTGGGCCGGATCACCGCGCCCGTGCTGGTGGTCCACAGTCCGGACGACACGCTCATTCCCTACCGCAACGGAAAGGGGCTGTTTGAGCGCATCACGGCGCCCAAGCAGTTCCTCGAAATCCGGGGCGACCACAACGACGGATTCGTGATGTCCATGGAGAAGTACCTCGCCGGATGGGAGGATTTCCTGGGGGAGCACTTCGACCAAGACCGCAAAGATCCCGCATCTCTTTAGACGTGCGTGGGGCCGGGGCCAATGCGGCTTTCCAGGGCCGCCTGGCGGCGCTTCATGATGCCCTCGGCCAGCCGCTCCACCTGGGTGCGCAGCCACAGGTCGGTGTGGGAGCCCTCGCGGTAGTCGGCGGGGCCCATGGCGTCCACGCGGCCGGACTCCTGCAGCGCCACCACCTGCTGGAACTGCCGCTGCGAGGACGGGTCGTACACGGCGTAGGCCTTGCCCCCGTGCCTGCGCACGACGGAGAAGCTCGGGATGTCGCTCGGCCCGTCGGCGATGTAGATCATCTGCGTGACGGGCACCCGCCGCTCCTCCTCGGGGATGGCGTCGTTCACCGTGATCCCCGGCAGCCGGTTCACGCCCTTGTTGATCTCAAAGATGGCGCGGGTCTTCGTGGTGTTGTCGAGGATGGCGGCAATCTGGCTGATCTCGCCCGGCGGCGGCGCGCCCGCGGCGTCAAAGCCCGGCCCGGCGGGGGTCTCGATGAACTCCGAGGCCCATACCCCGGCGAGCCGCCCGGCGATGGCGCTGCCGCGCACCATCTCCGCCAGCCCCGTGCTCACCACATAATGCTCCAGGCGCAGGTCCCCCTCGCGGAAACGCGGCGTCTGAATAACGGCGTCGAGCCGGTCGAAGAGCCCCGCCAGCCCCTCAAACAGCGGTATCCGGCCGCCCAGCTCGCGGAGCCGCGCGTTGGTCAGGCCCTTCATGCGCCCGTCGCGCACATAGGTCAGCAGGTGGCCGAGGTAGCAGGTGTCCGGGTGCACATGGATGCCCGCGCGGGCGTAGTAGGCCGGCAGCGCGTTCACCTCGCGCCAGAAGACCTCCTCGTCCACGCCGTACTCCTCGAAGAGCGGCGTCTGCATGTACCGCGACGACAGCGTCCGGTCGAAGTCCCAGATCACGGCGATGATGTTTTGGAAGAACAGGCCCTTGGACATGACAGCCTCCGCATGTTTGCACTACTATACCGGAAACGCGTTCACCCGTCGGACGGGTCCGACAGGTCCGACAGGTCTGACGGCCCCCCGCAGACCACACCGCCGAAGGAGACCACGCCATGACCGACATCCTCCGCTGGGGCATTATGGGCACCGGCACCATCGCCCACAAGATGGTGGAGGGGCTGCTGGCCCTGCCGGGCGCGGAAGTGGCGGCCGTGGGGTCGCGGTCGCAGGCAACGGCGGACGCCTTCGCCGAAGAGTATGGCATCCCCCGCCGCCACGCCTCTTATGAGGCCCTGGCGGCGGACCCGGAGGTGGACGTGGTCTACATCGCGTCACCGCACTCGTGCCACCGGGACAACACGCTGCTGGCCCTGCGCGGCGGGAAGCATGTGCTCTGCGAGAAGCCGTTCGCCATCAACCGCCGCGAGGCGGAGGAGATGGCGGCGGAGGCCCGGACGCGCGGCCTGTTCCTCATGGAGGCCATGTGGACCCGGTTCCTGCCCGCGATGTGCCACACACGCCGGTGGCTGGCCGAGGGCCAAATCGGCGCGCCGCGCATTGTCTACGCCGACTTCGGGTTCCAGGAGGCCTACGACCCCGCCAGCCGCCTCTTTGACCCTGCCTTCGGCGGCGGCGCGCTGCTGGATGTGGGGGTGTACGCCGTGTCCTTCGCCGCCATGGTCTTCGGGAGCGCCCCGAACCGGATCACCGGCCTGGCGGACCTGTGCGAAAACGGCGCGGACGGCGTAAACGCGGCGGTGCTGGGCTATCCCGGCGGCGGGCTGGCCGTGCTGTCCAGCGCCGTGCTGGCGGAAACCCCGCAGGAGGCGCGGATCATCGGGCCCCGGGGAAGCATCCACGTCCCCTCCCCTTTCTGGTGCTCCGACCGCGCCTGCCTGACGACGCCGGAGATGGCCATGGAAGAGGTGGACGCGTCCTGCGAGGGGAACGGCTACACCCACCAGGCGCGCGAGGTCATGCACTGCATCCGGGCGGGGGGAACCGAAAGCGCCATCATGCCGCTCGACGAGACGCTGGAGATCATGGGCACCCTGGACGCCCTGCGCGCCCTGTGGGGCGTCCGCTATCCGATGGAATAGGCGGCGGCCGGAGAATATCCCCCCGCGCCGCGCGGTTATGAAAGGCGTGGGATTCCCCCAACGCAAGGAGACGTTCATGTCCGATGCCACGCCCAAAACCCCCTGCGACACGGCTGCCCCCGGGCAGGGATGCCCCACCTGCTGCGCCTCCCCCGGCCGCAGGATGTTCACACTGCTGCTCGCCATTGCGGTAATGGCCTGGCTCCTGTACCGCATGTTCTTCCAGCCGGGGCCGCTGGCCGGGCAGGAGGCCCCGCCCTTCACCCTGCCCACTCTGGAGGGAACATCGGTTTCCCTCCAGGATCACCTGGGAAAAGACGTGATCCTGCTCGACTTCTGGGCCACCTGGTGCCCGCCCTGCCGCGACCTGATCCCCGACATCGCGGAGATCGCGTCGGAGTACGCGCCCAAGGGTGTCGCCGTGTACGCCGTCAACCTGGGCGATCCGCCCCAGCGCGTCAAGAACTTCCTGGAAAGCGAGGGGCTCTCCCTCCCCGTGCTGCTCGACACGGAAAACGCCGTCGGCGCGCTCTATCAGGTTTCCGGCATCCCCCGCGTGCTGATCATCGGAAAGGACGGCGTGGTCCGGTATGACCACGCGGGCGGCGGGCCCGGCAAGGGCATGATGCTGCGCAGGGAACTCGACAAGGCGCTGCGCTAGGCCCGGCCGCGTGACAGACGCGGGTGTTTGGCGCGCAAGAGGGCGCGGCAAGCAGCGCCCTACGGGAGGACACAACGACCTTCCCGCAGACGAAGAGGGCGCGGCAAGCGGTGCCCTCTTCCTTCACAGAAGGACCGTCTCACTGACGGCTGGCCTGCGATCAAGAACGAGGCGTTCCCTCTTTTGCGTATAATCGGCGGAACGCCCCCGGGCGCAACCCGAACCCAGGAGTCCGCCATGAACCCCCGCCCCGCCCTTGCCGCCGTCCTGCTCGCGCTGTGCTCCCCCCTCTTCGCGGAGGAGGCCCCCGCCTTCCGCGACCTGTTTGCCGACACCTGGGTGGCCACGGACGCCCTCGGGCGGACCATGCCGGACCACGCGCAGGCCGGCCCGGTGAAGACGGACCAGCGGCGCGTGGTGGGCATCTTCTACATCACCTGGCACACCGACGGGCTGTCGCAGATGAAGTCCCCCTACACGGCGGACGTGGCGAAGATTCTGGCGCAGGACCCGTCGGCCCGGCTGGACGGCGCGCACCCGCTGTGGACCGAGGGCTCCTACCACTGGGGCGAGCCGGAAATGGGCTATTTCCTCAGCCGCGACGAGTGGGTCATCCGCAAGGACATGTCCATGCTGGCGGACGCCGGGGTGGACGTGCTGGTGATGGACGTGACCAACGCCGTGCGCTACTGGGACGAGTGGGACGTCCTCTTCCCCACGATGCAGAAGATGAAGGCCGAGGGGAACAAAGTGCCGCAGTTCTGCTTCTGGTCCTTCAACGGGCCCTCCATCACGGTGGTGCAGGACCTCTACGAGAAGGTGTACAAGGCGGAGAAGTACAAGGACCTGTGGTTCTACTGGGACGGCAAGCCCCTGCTTCTGTACAACGCCAACCCCTTTGTGGACGCCAACGGCCAGGTGCCGAACCACCCGAACCCCAACTACGACCCGGCGGCCAAGACCGACCCGAACCACCCCCATTACGGCGACCAGGACTACTGCGAGGAGTTTTACAGGGACTACACGAAGGAGGTCAAGGAATTCTTCACCCTGCGCGACATGTGGTGGGGCTACTACGAGTGGGCGGGCAAGCGGTTCATCGGCACGGAGGACCGCTGGAGTTTCGGCTATGACCTGGGCAACCAGCAGGTGCGCGACATGAACCCCGCCGACCTGGTCTCGCGCCACAACGGCCAGCCGGAGGAGGCCGCCGTCACGCCCGCCCAGCACCCGTCCAGCCTGACGGGGAAATCGTGGACCCGCGCCCACGGCCAGCCGGAGCTGAACGACCAGGACCTGCCCGTGCCCACCGAGGTGCCGTGGCTGGGGAAGACCGTCGAGCGCCCCGAGGGCTACGGCATCTACTTCCAGGAGCGCTGGGAGGAGGCCCTCGCCGCCAACCCCCAGTTCGTCTACATCAACGACTGGAACGAGTGGACGGCGGGCAAGTACTCCCCCGGCGAGGGAAAAACCTTCGACTTCATGCGCCGCAAGAGCAACTACTTCTTCGTGGACCAGTACAACCCCGAGTTCAACCGCTGCATCCACCCCGTGCGCGGCGGCTACACGGACAACTACTACATGCAGATGGCCCAGAACATCCGCCGCTACAAGGGCGCGCGGCCCCTCCCCGTGAACACGGGCACCGTGGAAATCGCCGTGGACGGCGCGTTTGACGACTGGAAGGCCGTCGCCGTGGAGTACCGCGACACGGCGGGCGACACCACGCACCGCGACCACAAGGGCTACGGCGGCCTCCACTACACCAACACCAGCGGCCGCAACGACATCGTAACCTGCAAGGCCGCCGTGAACGGCGAGCAGGTCGCCTTCCTTGCCGAGACCGCCGCGGACCTTACTCCGCACACCGACCCGAACTGGATGCTCCTCCTCGTGGACGCCGACCAAAACCACGACACCGGATGGTTCGGCTATGACCTGCTGGTGAACCGGAAGGTCGTGGACGAAAAGACCACCACCGTCGAGCGCTGGGACGCCGCCGCAGGCGCCTGGACCGACGCGGCAACCGTTCCCCTGCGGTATGCGGGCAAATCCCTCGAACTCGCCCTGCCCCGGGACCTCTTCGGCCCCGCCGCCGCCGAGCTGGCCTTCGACTTCCACTGGTGCGACAACCCGGCGGAACTCAAAGACCCCATCTCCCTCTGCACCGACGGCGACAGCGCCCCCAACCGCCGGTTCAACTACCGTTTCCTCTGGAAGGCGGAATAGGCCGAGCACAACAGAAACGTTGACGATTTCCGGACTCATTTCCGGAAGGACTCACACGGAGGCACGGAGCCGCCAAGAGGGGGAATAATGATGCGCCCCTACCCGCCCTCCGCAAAGCCTCCATCGCCGACCGGACATGTCTTCCCGTGTTTATCTGTGCAAATCTGCGCAATCTGCGGACCTCTTCGCCTTCGGTTTCTTTACCCTCTCCCGGGATGTCGGCTAAAATACCGGGGCGGACGTTTCCTAGACGGAAGAAAGGACTCCCCATGAAGCGAATGACCCTTATGGCCCTGCTGCTGGCCCTTGCAGCGCCCGGTTTCGCGGCGGACTCGGTGGACGTGTGGATGACGACGCAGGACGGGGCGAAGACACTCTCCCAGGAGCCCCCGATCCCGCTGGCGGACAAGCCCGCCGGGGGGGATTTTGTGATCACCCTCGACCCGGCCAAGACCGGGCAGGAAATCCTGGGGCTGGGCGCGTCGTGGGAGCATTCCACCTGCGAGAACCTGTTCAAGCTGCCGGAGGCGGAGCGGCTGGAGGTGATCCGGAAGATCGTTTCGCCGGTGGACGGCATAGGCATGAACCTGATGCGCCTGTGCATCGGGGCGGCGGACTTCATCGGCGAGCCCTATTACACCTACTGCGACCTGCCGGAGGGGCAGGAGGACCCCGAGCTCGCCCAGTTCTCCATCGAGAAGGACCGGGCCTATGTGCTGCCGGTCGTGAAGGCGTCGCAGGCGGCGAACCCGGACCTGCTCTTCTTCGCGTCCACCTGGAGCGCCCCGGCGTGGATGAAGACCACGGGCAAGCTGGGCGGCGGCAAGCTCCGCCCGGAGTGCTATCCGGTCTACGCGAAATACCTCCTCAAGTTCATCCAGGCCTACGAGGCGGAGGGGGTCCCGATCCACGCCGTCACGGTGCAGAACGAGCCGCACATGATCCACCCCGGCTACCCGACGACCCTGTGGTCCGCCGAGGAGATGCGCGACTTCATCCGCGACCACCTCGGGCCGCTGTTCAAGGAAAACGGCGTGAAGACCCTGATCTGGTGCTGGGACCACAACTGGAACAAGCCGGAGGTGCCCCGGACCATCCTTTCCGACCCGCAGGCGGCGCAGTACATTGACGGCACGGGCTTCCACCACTACGAGGGCAAGGTCGAGGCGCAAAGCGTCATCAAGGCCGAGTTCCCGGACAAGCACATCTACTTCACCGAGGGGTCCGTGTTCCGCCCGCGGGGGGCCGTGATGATCGCGAACATCCTGCGCAACTGGTCGCGTTCGTACAATGCGTGGGTAATCATGCTGGACGAGCACCGCAAGCCCAACCGGGGCCCCCACTCCGCCAGCGCCACCATCATCGAGCTCAAGGACACCGGCGCGGTGGAGTACCGGAACGACTACTATCTCTACGGCCAGTTCATGAAGTTCATCCCCCGCGGCGCGGTGCGCGTCGAGTCCGACAATCCGGAGGGCAGGCGTCTCTTCTCCAACGTGGCCTTCCGGACGCCGGAGGGGAAGATGGTCCTCGTGGTCGCCAACGCCGAGCGGAACAACGCGGCGTTCTCCGTCCGGTGCGGGGAACAGGCCTTTGACGCGGCGCTGCCCGCGGGCTCAGTCGCAACCTATGTCTGGTCACCCGCCCGCTAACCCCTGTGTGGAGCCCTGAAATGCCCCTCTATCTGAAACTCGCCTCCTGCGGCCTGGCCCTGTGCGGCGCCGCGCTCGCGGTGCTTGCCGCAGACCCGGCCGCGCGCGCGGACGCCGTCCCCTCCCCCGCTCCCGGCATGGAGCGCCTGTACGGCGGCAGCCTGCTTCAGGCGGCCGCAGCGGGCGACCTGTACGCCTCGCTGGCGCTGCTGCGCGCCGGGGCCGCCCTGTACGAAACCGACACGGAGGGGCGGACGCCGCTCCTCACCGCCGCGGCCTCGGGGGCGCCCCACCTCCTGAACGCGATGCTGGCCGCCGGGGTCCGGCGGGAAGACACGGACAGCGCGGGCAACACGGCCCTCCATCTGGCCGCCGCAGCCGGGGACATGTACACCGCCCGCATGCTCAAGCTCAAGGGGTACGATCTGGGGGCGTCAACGCGGGACTACCTGACCCCGCTCCATCTGGCCGCCGCAGCGGGGCACCTGACCACCGTGCGTGGCCTGCTCGCCCTCGGCGCGGACCCTTCCCTCTCAAAAGGTGAGCGTTTTCACTCGCCGGTCATCGCGGCGCTGGAGACGGGACAATTCGGCGTGACGGCCCTGTTTCGCGCACTGGGAACTGATCTCGGCGCGTTTTTCGCGGCCGCAAGCGGAGACATCGCGGCACTTGAAGAATACGAGCGCAACAAGCCCGACGAGATTCAGAAAGTGGACCGGCTGGGACGCCACCCCATTCAATCGGCCGCGAATGGCGGCCGACTCGACGTCCTGCGCTGGTTCATGCAGCGGGGTTTTTCCGTCACTGAATCCAGCCAGGACGGCATGAGTTGCGTTCAGATAGCGATCGATCTTGACAACCGGGAGATGCTGGACCTCTTTCTCGAGTCCGGCCTCTCTCCGCTCTACCGCGACTCCACGACCTTCGGCAACACTCTTTTGAACATGGCCGTCCTCAACAACAACCCCGGGCAGCTTGTGTGGCTTCTGGACAGGGGCCTTCCGGTGGGGATCGCGAGCACGCGCGGCAACACCCCCCTGCACTCAGCCGCCGAAACGGACAACTACGCCGCTGCCAAAATCCTGATCGAGCGGGGCGCGCCCCTGAACACGAAGAACGAGCACGGCGCCACCCCCCTGCATCTGGCCGCAAACAGGGGCGAAACCGCGCTCGCCGTCCTGCTGCTGGACAACGGGGCGGACATCGCCTCGCGGGACACCAGCCGCCGGCAGCCGCTGCATCTGGCCGCCCAGGGGGGGCACCTCGCCCTGGCACGGCTGCTGCTCGAACGGGGCGCGGACGTCCAGTTCCGGGAGAAGCGCGGGTATTCTCCCCTGCACATCGCCTGCGAGCGGGACGACGAGCCCCTGGCCTCCCTGCTCATCGCCGGCGGCGCGGACCTCTCGTTGGGCGACGAGCGCGGCTTCACCCCCCTCCATCTCGCGGCGGCAGTGCCCGCCCCCAAATGCTTTGCCCTGCTGATCGCCAAGGGCGCCGACCCCAACGCGGAGGACAAGGAGGGGCGCACGCCCCTTTGGCCCGCCCTTGAGGGGGACCGCCTGGAACTGGCCCAGGCCCTGGTCAACGCGGGGGCAAAAACCTCGCTGGTGACACCGGCGGGCAGAACACCCATGTTTCCGGCCGTCCGCGGAAAGTCCGACAAGGCCGCCAAATGGCTCGTCGCCAACGGGCTGACCGTGGACACCGTGGACAAGGAGGGGCGCTCGGTCCTGCACGAGGCCGCCGCCTACGGCGAGATTGAAACCATCCGCTTTCTGCTGGCAGGCGGCGCGCAGGTCAATCTGCGGGACGCGCAGGGACGGCTTCCCCTGCATTTGGCCGCCGAGCGCGGCAACGTGCTCAGTGTGAAGGTGCTGGTGGACGCCGGGGCAGACTTTGAAACCCCCGACGCCGGCGGCAGGTTCCCCATCCACTACGCCGCGGCGCGCGGACACTGGGGCCCCTGCCAGATATTCATTCTCCGGGGGCGGCAGGTGAACCTCGCGGACGGGGAGGGAAATCTTCCCCTCCATCTCGCCGCCGCCAGCGGCCAGCAGCGCACGGTCAAGCTCCTTCTGGGGCGGGGTGCCGATTTCACGGCGCGAAACAACGCCGGACACTCCCCCATGGACCTGCTTGAAGAGTCTGTGCGCGCCGGGCGCAGGGCGGTCGGCAGGAGCCCCGCCGAGGCCGCGGCGCACCAGGGCCGCGAGACCACCCGCCTCTTCCTGCGCGCTGTGCTGATGGACGAGACACGCCAGGCCGTGCTCCGCGACGACCCCGGTTTTCTTGCGCGCATTCTGGACGTGATGCCTGCGGCGGCCCGCTCCAAGACCCTCGGGATCACCCCCCTCCACCTCGCCGCCCGTGCGGGCAGCCTGCAGTGCCTCGAAGCCCTGCTCGCCGCAAAGGGCAGCCCCGGTGCCCCTGCCGACACCGTGGACGGGAACACCCCCCTGCACGAGGCCGCAGCCGCGGGCGCGCATGAGGCCGCCCGGCGTCTGATTCAGGCCGGCGCGCCCGCGTCACAGCGGAATGCCCGCGGCCAGACCCCCGCCGAGCTGGCGCGCGAGGCGGGCTTTCAGGAACTGGCCACCGAACTCGCGGCGGCGGAAACCGCCTCCTGACGGCGGCTTTAAAGGAAGGGAGGGCGGCGGACTTTTGGTCGCGCCGCCCTCTGCTGCGGGGGGTGTCTGCGTCCGCCGTGCCGGTCATTGCAACCGGTCCCCGACCGAACCAAGCTCCCGGGACCCCTGGGCTGTTAGGGGCTGCCCCGGCCACCACGCTGGGCTGAAGCGTGGCCTTGTCTCAAACACCGCAGTCAGGATACCACAACATATAGTGCTTTGTCAAGTGTTTTCTTCACCCATTTTCGGGATGCAGCACCGGGGGTTGTGGCCTCAGCCCGTTGAGCACCATATTTGGTGTTTTGGAGGGGCGGAGGCAGCCAGGGGCCGGTCAAGATGTTGTGTTAGACGCCTTACAGCAGGAACCGCGCGGGGGTTACGCCCGCCCCCCGCCAGTGAGACGGTCCCACGAGGAAAAGACCTCCCGGACATTTTCCGGGCGGGCCCCCGGGCCAAACTCGCACTGGGCGATGCAGCCGCCGTCCCGCCAGAGATGCCGGTGGGCCTCCTCCACAGCGGCGGCCACCCCGGCGGGGGTTGCCTCGGGGAGAATGTGCTGCCGGTCAATCTCGCCCCAGAAGGTGATCTTTCCGGCAAAGGGGGCGAGCTTCTCCACGCCCATGCAGAAGAGCTGGCTGTTGACCGCATCCACGCCCAGCTCCACCAGGTCCGGAAAGATGTCCACGGTGTACCCGTCGGAGTGCATGAAAATCTTCTTCCCCGCGCCGTGGGCGATCTGGGTGTAGTCCCGGTACATGGGCTTGAATATTTCGCGCCACAGGGAGGGGTCAATGAGCAGGGCCTGCTGCGACCCCCAGTCATCCATGAACATGAGGGCGTCCACCCCGGTGCGCGCCCAGAGGGCCAGCAGGTCGCAGTAGAAGCGGTGCATGTCCGCCACAAAGGCGTCGAATCCGGCGGGGCGCGCCAGCAGGTCCATGTAGAGGTCGGCGGTTCCCCGGAGAAACTGGAGCTGCTCAAAGGGGCGCGGACAGCACCCGGCAAGCACAAAGGCCTCCGTTTCCCCGCAAAACCGGTTGACCGAATCGGCGTCCGTGGTCAGCCACTCGACGGGGGTGTGGATTTTTCCCCTGTCGGCGTCCCAGTCGCGGACCAGGGGTTCCTTGACCTCGCCAATGACGCCCCGCTGGATGTTGACGAAGGCGCATCCCCAGTCATCCACGGACACGCCTGGCTCGGTCGGGTCGCCGTGTCCCGGGCCCTTCTCCCGGAGGAATCCGGGGCACCCGGCGATGTCTGGGGGGAAATCGCGCAGGACGGCTGCGACCTCTTCGGCGTGGTGGATTTCCGCCCACGGAAGGGTCCAGAGCTGGCGCGGAGCGCGGGCGGGCCCGCTACATTCCAGGGTCTGGCGGACAAGATCGCGGGACGATGCGGACATGGCGTTCTGCTCCTGCGGGGGACGGCGGTCACCCGCGAATGTGGAACCCGGCCCCTTCTGGCGACGTTCCGGACTCCCAATACTCCTCGACGTTGTCCACGCGGGCGAACCGGGGACCGCCGGCGCACCAGCCGCGCATTTGCTCAAGGGCCTCCCTGCCGCCCTCGAACACGGCCTCCACGCCCCCGTCCGGGAGGTTGCGCACCCACCCGGACAGGCCGAGGCGGCGCGCCTCCTCCGCGGCGGCCCAGCGGTAGCCGACCCCCTGCACCCTGCCGGAAACCAGCACCCGCAGGCGTTCCATCACAGTTCCTCGCGCATCTCCAGCAGCCGGGCGCGGTAGGCGGGCAGTGCGAGGGCGATGGCGGCCTGGCAGGCGGCGTGCGACAGGTCCTTGTCCACGTTCTCAATGCTGGGCTGGATCAGGGGGATGATGCGGGCGGACCCCAGCTCAACGACCAGCTCAAAGACGCGCATCTTGGCGGGCATGCTTTCCGACCGGAGCAGATCCTGGAAGACCGTGAGGGCGGTGGGGTCGCCGGAGGCGAGAAGCGCCGCGGCGATCTCGGCCCTGTAAATGAGATTGCTGTCCGTGGGGTCTTCCCTGCGGGCGAGCCGGGCGCGCAGAAACTGCGTGGCGTCCCAGTCCCCCTCGCGCGTGAGGATGAGGGCGATCTCCGGAGCCAGCGTGGGATAGTCGGCGTAGAGGCGCTTCAGCTCCTCGTTCTTCGAGGGGTCGTTCAGGGCGTGAAGCGCCCTCACAACGCGCAGGCGTATCTTCCCTTCGGTCTGCGACAGCAGGTTGAGCATCTCCTGGCGCACGTCGTCGCCGCCCAGGCGGACCAGGGAGAAGACGGCGGCCGCGCCCTTGACGTCGCTGGGCTCCTGGACCATTCCGACAAGCCGGGGGATGATCTCCCGCTGGCCCATGCGGGCCAGGGCGCGCGCGGCGGGGGTGGAGAGTTCGATGGCGCGGTCGGCGAACATGGGCTTGAGCAGGGGGATCAGGTCGGTGAACCCGCCGACGCCGGACAGGGAGGCCGCCAGGGCGCGCGCCTGGCGGTTGCCGCTTTCGAGGCCCTGCCTCACCAGGGTCTCGGAGAAGCTCTCCCCGATGAGATAGAGCCCCCTGGAGGCCGTCAGCTGCGTCTGGAGATCGTTGGACTCGACGAGCTGCTTGAGGTAGTCAATCGCGCCCGAGTCATTCGCCAGGGACAGCAGCACCGCGGCGTCCATCTTCATGTCCTGGTCGTCGCTGCTCTCTTCGAAGATTTCCCGCGCGCGGGAGAAGGCGCGGTCCACGACCCGCTGCTGCTCGGCGCGGAGCATCTGCACCTCCTCCGGGTTGAACCGGCTGCCCTCGACCTTGCCGCCCTGCACCTGCACCTCCTCCAACGAGTCCAGCAGATAGGGTATCTCCCCGCTCTTCGGCGTGAGCACGGTGAGCGTGGTGTCCGTCACGGAGACAACCTTCAGATTGGCGTCCTTGGCGCCGGAGTCTTTGAGCACGACCGTGACCAGGGTCTCCGTTCCAGCAAGCTCCTTCAGGGGCACGGCGCGGTCCGCCCCCGTGACCCTGACGTCCGCGGCCCACACCAGACCGGCCGCCAACCCGAGCACCGCAACTGCCACAGCATGTCTCATTGTCTCATTCCTTTTCGCCCCGCGTGCCGCGGGGCCTGCGTTCCGCACGGGCACGGCGGCAACGCGAGCCGCATCCTGCCCGATCCCTATTTTACGGGTTCCCCGCGTCCCGTTCCAACCGCCACCGGCGCCGGCCCTCAATGGAGGTTGATCGTCTCCAGACTGACGGCCTTTTCGAGGTACTTCCGGGCGCGGGTGATGGAGTCCACAAAGGGGTTCACGGCCATCGCCTGGAGGGCGAGGTCGAAGGAGCGCTGCCGGTGGGCCTCGATGGTGAGCCGGTCGCTCTCCTTGATGGACCAGAAGACGCCCTTGAGAAAGCGCGGAAGGAGCCCCACCTTGTGCGCCTTGACCCCCTTGCGGTTCACAGACACCGGAATCTCGACGCTGCTCTCGTCGTTGAGGTCCTTGATGGACCCGTTGTTGAGCACGCAGGCGACGGTGGTGACGGGCGCCTGGCCCTCAAACCCCTGGATGAGGGGGATGATGCTGTCGGAGTACCAGGAGGCGTCGCGCTGGCGGGTGAGTTCGGGGATCATGTCGAGGTGGGTGTCCTCGTACATGCGCAGAATCTGCTGCTCCGCCTCGTAGAGGACCTCGGCGCGGAACCGGGTGCAGTGCTGCTGCTTGCGCACCACGTCGGCCCGGTGGAAATACATGCCCGTGACCCGGGTGGGGATCATGTGGAAAAGCTCGATGAGGTCGTAGTCGAGCCCCTCCTCCTCGCGGCTCTCCAGCAGCTCCAGCAGCTGCGCCATCCGGCTGCGCCCGCCCATTTTGACATCCTGAATCCAGCCCAGATGGTACAGGCCCACATAGTCCATCGTGAGCTGGGCGGGGTCCGCCCCGAGGATGCCGGCAATCTTCTGCGTGTAGGTGCGGTGCGTGTCGCACACCCCCACCACCGTCAGCTTCGTGAGCACGGAGAGGGCCTCCACCAGGATGCCCATGGGGTTGCCCAGGTTGATGAACACCGCGCCGGGCGAGGTCCGCTCCACCGTCTTCGCCAGCTCCAGCACCACGGGGAGGGTGCGCAGCGCGTTGATGATCGCCCCCGGCCCCAGCTGCTCGTCGCCGATGAGGTTGAACTGCGGCGGCAGCATCTCGTCGCGCAGCCGCGCCTTCATGCCGCCGACGCGCACCTGGTTGATGACGTAGCGGGCCCCCGCGACGGCCTCCACCACCTCGGTCTCCGCCTTGATCCTCAGGGGGAAGCCGCTCTTGGCGACCAGGCGCTCGCAGAAGGCGCGGACCACCTCCAGCTTGCGGCCGGGGCGCCCGTGCAGCACGATCTCCCGCACATTGAGGTTGTTCTTGACGACCGAGGCGACGAACTCGGGAACGTAGACGCTGCTGCCCCCAAGGATCGTGATGCGGTCAATCATGCAGCCCCTCCCCGTCTCATCCCCGGGCGTCTCCGCAGCGTTTCAACCCGCATCGTACCGCGTCCCTGTTTCTCGTGTCCCGCCGGTCGGGCCGAAACGCTCCCTTGCGCGCCCGTCCGGCCCTCTGAAACTACCCGTTGCCGCCGCCCGATGTCAAGCGGGACACCCCGCGTCCTTCACGAGCCGCCTTTGGCGCGCCCGAAACACCGCCGCGCCTCCGCCTCGTTGCCCAGCCGCGCGAAGAGTTCCGCGGCCGCCGCGAAGGCGCCGGCCTCCTCCAGCACCCGCGCGGCGAGGGCGCCGCGCCCGGCCGCCTGAAAGCGCCGGCCCGCCTCGGCGAGCAGCGCCCGCCGGCGTTCCGCCTCCGGACCGGAAGTCTCCGGCGCCTGCCGCAGCAGCCGGTAGGCGGCGTCGGCGGCGCGCTCCCCCTCCGCCGACCCCGGCGCGGCGGCGCGCATCCACCCCTCCAGGGCGTCCAGGGCGCGGGCGGCCTTCCCGGCGGCCAGCCAGGCCTCCGCCGCCTCGCCGGGCATCTGCGCCTTATCGTAGGCCGCCGCCGCGCGCGCCGGTTTCCCGGTCGCCGCATAGAACCGGGCCGCCGTGGCATACTCGCCGCATTTCAACATCAGCTTCGCCGCCTGGTCCGTCTGCCCCGCCTTGGCAAGCTCCTCGGCGGCACGAAGCGGCTGTTTGTCTTTGAGATACCACCGGGCGGCCTCCCCCGGCTGGTTCAGCGACGCGTACACCTCCGCCATCCGGCCGTAACGCTTCTGGCGGCGCAGCTCCTCCATCGTGTGCTTCGGGTGCTTCGCCGCCTCCAGCGTGTCGCCAAACTCGTCGTTCCCCTCCTCCGGCGGCACCTCAAACCCCGCCATGCTCCGGCGCACCCGCCAGTCATGCACGGCGTTGCGCAGGCGCGCCCACCCCTCCAGCACCACGCACAGCGGCACCAGGATCAGCGCCACGCGCAGCGTGGTCGCGGCCACAGGCCCCAGGGGATCCAAACCAAACGCGCCCTCGACGGCGCGCACGCCGGCCCCCAGCAGGTCCGTCCAGAACCAGCCGCACAGCGCCACGACCCAGTTCATGTATCTCTCGCCAGTGCTCATGTGCCACCCGCCGGTTGAATGGACCGAAACGCCGCCCGGAAAAACGGCTCCGGCCGCCCGAAAAAAAACATGGGTGATTCTAGCAAACCGGAAACTGTCGCGGAAAGCTGCAAGACCGTTGCGCGACGCACGCCCGGCCGTTTTTCCACGCGGCGTTAACTTGACATGGGGGGCGCAATTGGCGTATTCTATTGAAGCCGTGCCGAGGTAGCTCAGCTGGTAGAGCAGCGGACTGAAAATCCGCGTGTCGGCAGTTCGATTCTGCCCCTTGGCACCATTTTTTTTGGGCATCCCGCCGCGCGCCTCCGGGCGGTTGCGGCGTGACAGTCAGGGCTTCGCCGGAATAGCTCAGTCGGTAGAGCGCGTCACTCGTAATGACGAGGTCCGGGGTTCGATTCCCCGTTCCGGCTCCAGCCGCCCTCCCAGGCGCGGGAACTGCGTTGCTGTTCCCGCGCCTTTTTCATGCCCCGCCTCCCCGGCCAGAATTCCGCAGAATGTTCATAATGCCGGGATCGTGTCCAATGACTTGCATTTTTAGCAGGGGCCGGGTATGATACCACCGTTGTGATTCCAGAAAAGCAAGTAAACCTTGAGAGGTGAAGGCGCTCATGGAAAGCAAGCAGTCGTTCAGCACGTCCGAGGTGGCGCGGTTCTGTCACGTCACCGCCGACACCATCCGCAAGTGGGCGGAGGCGGGACGCATCCGGGTGTTCAAGACGCCGGGGGGGCACCGCCGCATCCGCCGGGATGATTTGATGCGCTTTCTGCGCGAGAACAACATTCCGATCCACGAGGATCTGGACAATTCGGGGGTCCGCCTGCTGGTGGTGGACGATGAGAAGGCGGTGATCTCGGTGATCCGGCGCTTTTTGGAGCGCTCCTCGACGCCGTTCCAGATCGAGGTGGCCATGGACGGGTTTGAGGCGGGCCGCCAGGTGGCGACCTTCCGTCCGGACGTCATTTTCCTGGACCTGCGCCTGCCGGGCATTGACGGGTTTGAAGTCTGCCGCCGCATCAAGACCAATGCCGAGTCCTCCTCGTCCCATGTCCTCGCGATGACGGGATACTACGAGGGCGAGGTGGCCCAGCGGGTGATCGAACTGGGGGCGGACATGCTGCTGCAGAAGCCCTTCACGCCGGACGACCTGCGGCGGGCCCTGGCGAAGGTCGGGGTCGAAGTGAACTGACCATGGCGCGGCGGCCCTCCCCCCAGCGCGGCGCCCCCCCCCGGCCGCGTCCGACCCGGAACACGCCCCAAAGCGCGGCGGTCCGCAGGGTGTTCGAGGAGGCCGACGGGCCCCTCTGCGTCCAGGAGGTCCACGACCGCGCGGCATGCCTGTGCCCGGGCATCGGCATCGCCACGGTCTACCGCATCGTGCGGCGTCTGATCGGGGAAAAGGCGGTGGCGGCGGTGGACATTCCCGGGGCGGGGGTGCTGTACGAGGCGGCCGCGGGACTGCACCACCATTACTTCGTCTGCCACGGCTGCGGCCGCGCGTTTGTGCTCACGAACTGCCCCGGCCACCTTCAGGCCATGGTGCCCCGGGGCTTTGAGCTGCAGCGGCACGACATCGTGCTCCACGGCCTGTGCGCCGGGTGCCGCGCGGCCACGGCCTGAGCGGCCCTCAGAGCCCCCGGATCCCCGAGTAGGACGACATCGTGCGGTATTCCTTGAGCCGGGAGAAGTCGCACAGGGTGCTCATGGCGGCGCTGGTGACCTGGATGCCCTCCTCCACCACGGCGGCCACGGGGTTGAGGCCGCCGCTGAGGATGACCCCCACGCGCTCCGCGCCGACGGGAATGTCGAGGAGGGGCTGGTTCGGGCTGCCGACGGCGACGACGCCGCCCAGGCCGATCTCGTCCATGGCGCGGAAGAGGGCGCGCACATCCGGCAGGGCGACGGCGGGCACCTCGCGGAAGCTCGCCCCGATGAGGCCGGACCCCTCGCGCGACGCGCGCCACACGGAGGTCATGTGGCCGCGGATGAATATCTCCAGCGGGTCCAGGGAGGACCCCTCGTAGGTGATGACCTGGGTGAACCGGCGCGGCTTGCCGTCCGTGATCTCCAGCAGGCCGCCGAAGCGCGAGGCCATGGCGATGCCCGCGTGAAGCAGCACGCCGTTGACGCTCACGCTGCACACCGTGCCGATGGCGGCCCGGTCTTGGGGAACAGTGAATCCGCCGATGCGCTCGCCCGGCAGGGCCACCACCACGAGGCGCCCCATGCCCAGCCGCGCCTTGAACACGTCGGACATGATGCTGATGGTGGTGCGCAGGTCGCGGAGCTGCACGGTGGAGATGTTCATGATGATGCGCCCCCCCCGCGAGGAAAGGTCGAAGTCCATCTGGTAGGACAGGGCGTCTATTTTCCCGGCGATGAAGCCCACCTTGTCCGCCACCAGCGCCCCCTCCAGCTCCTCGATGCCCCGGGGGGTCAGCCGCCGCCCGCCCCGGCCCAGGTTCTCCGTCCACCCCAGCTCGTCGGCCATGGCCAGATAATTGCGCACCGCCCGCTCGCTGAGCTGGATGCCGCTCAGGTCGAGGGACTTCGCGATGCGCTCGCTGCCCATGCCGTCGGGCGCCTCGTGCAGCACCCGCAGGATGGCCACCATCCGCCGCTTGGTTTTAATATCCATGGACTCCATGCCTGCCGTCTCCTCCGCGCCGGAACCGGGTTCTTTTTCGCCGCGCCAACCGGAAAAAGTTCCGCTTGGCGCGGTGAAAAAGCCGCCCCGTCCCCCGGCGGTTTCGCAAACCTGTTGCAAATTTGGCCAATGCATCCGGCAGTATTGCCGGGTTTGTGCGGGTATATTGCACCATAAACCGCTTGAAATGCAACCTTTTTCTTCTATATACTCCTCTCATCCGGATGCGGTATTCCGGTTCCTTGTTATCCCCCGTTGTGGCAACCTTCAAGCGCTCACGCCGCAGCCGCTGAGCCAAACGTCCCAGGAGAATCTGAAATGTCGTACGTGCAGAGTGTGCTGGAGTCCGTGATCCGAAAGAACGCCGGAGAGCCCGAGTTCCATCAGGCGGTCCGCGAAGTGCTCGACAGCCTCGCCCCGGTGTTTGAGCGCCACCCCGAATACGAGGAGGCCCGCATCCTTGAACGCCTCACGGAGCCCGAGCGCGTGATCATGTTCCGCGTGCCTTGGCAGGATGACAAGAACCGCATCCAGGTGAACCGCGGCTACCGCATTGAGTTTAACAGCGCCATCGGCCCGTACAAGGGCGGCCTGCGCTTCCACCCGACGGTGTACCTGGGCATCCTGAAGTTCCTGGCCTTCGAGCAGGTGTTCAAGAACTCCCTGACGACGCTGCCGATGGGCGGCGGCAAGGGCGGGTCCGACTTCGACCCGAAGGGCAAGTCGGACAGCGAGGTGATGCGCTTCTGCCAGTCCTTCATGACGGAGCTGTGCAAGTACATCGGCCCCGACACGGACGTGCCGGCGGGTGACATCGGCGTGGGCGGCCGCGAGATCGGGTTCATGTTCGGCCAGTACAAGCGCATCCGCAACGAGTTCACGGGCGTGCTCACGGGCAAGGGGCTGACCTGGGGCGGCTCGCTGATCCGCCCGGAGGCCACCGGCTACGGCGCGGTCTACTTTGCCCAGAACATGCTCGCCACGCGCAACCAGGACTTCGAGGGCAAGGTCTGCACCGTGTCCGGCTCCGGCAACGTGGCGCAGTACACCATCGAAAAGCTGAACGACCTGGGCGCGAAGGCCGTCACCCTCTCCGACTCCAACGGCTACATCCACGACCCGGACGGCATTGACGCCGAGAAGCTGGCCTTCGTCATGGAGCTGAAGAACGTGCACCGCGGGCGCATCAAGGAGTACGCGGACCGCTACCGCTCGGCGAAGTTCATCGAGGGCAGGCGCCCGTGGGACGTGCCCTGCGACTGCGCCTTCCCCAGCGCCACGCAGAACGAGGTGAACGGCAAGGACGCCG
>JAPXRP010000044.1:0-26801 GCA_033813475.1 Candidatus Hydrogenedentota bacterium | reverse complement strand
GTTAAGCGCGATTATTTGCCCCCGTTGAACCGCTTGCGCAGGAAGGCGGGAATGCGGGAGTCGGTGGACCGGTCCTTGGGGCCTGAATCCTGGAAAACGGTCCGGAACCCCTCCTGCTCCGTGTTGTCTATGGTGAGCTGCTCGCCCGTCTTCGACGGCGCGCCGGGGCTTTTCTGCGCGGGGGGGGCGGGTTTGGCGGGGGGCGTTGCGGGACGGTCGGGCTGCCGCCCGGGCGCGGACGCGTTTTCCGGAGGGGGCGGTGTCTGCTTCACTCCGGCGGCGGCGGCCGGCGCGGGGACGGCGGGGGCGGATTCCGCCTTTTCCCCGGCGGGCGGCGGCGGGGCTGAAACGGCGGCGGGGGGGGTGGGGGCGGTGGCAAAGGGAACCGCCGCCGCGCGGGGCGCGCGGTTGACGTAGGAGGAGACGTCCTTGTGCGGGAACCCCGCCGCGATGACGGTGATCTGCACCTCCGGCAGCTCCTCCTTCTCCACGACGACGCCGAAAATGATGTTGGCGTCGGGGGCGTTCTCCTTGATGAACTGGATGGCCTCGGTGACCTCCTGCATGCGGAGGTCCTTTCCGCCGCGCACGTTGATGATGACGCCCTTGGCGCCGTTGATGTCGGACTGCTCCAGCAGGGGGCACACGATGGCCTCGCGGGCCGCGCGGATGGCGCGGTCGTCGCCCTCGGCCATGCCGATGCCCATGAGGGCGCGGCCCTTCGCCAGCATGATGGTGCGCAGGTCCTTGAAATCCACATTGATGAGCCCCACCACCGTGATGAGTTCGGTGATGGCGCGCACGCCGTTGTGCAGCACCTCGTCGCCGTGGCGGAAGGCGTCCAGCAGGAAGGTGTCCGGCCGGCTCAGCTCGGCGATGCGGTCGTTGGGCACCACGATCAGGGTGTCCACATGCTTCTCCAGCTGCTCAAGCCCCTTGAGGGCGTTCTCCATGCGCAGGGCGGCCTCGAAGGAGAACGGGAGGGTCACGATGGCGCAGACGAGGGCGCCGCTCGCCATGGCCTCCTCGGCCACGATCGGCGCGGCGCCGGTGCCCGTGCCGCCGCCGAGGCCGAGGGCCAGAAAGACCATGTCGGCCCCCTGGAGCACGGCGCGCACCTCCTCCCGGTCCTCCTCGCAGGCGGCGCGCCCGGCCTCCGGGTTGGCCCCGGCGCCGAGCCCGTTGCTGGTCTTGGTGCCGATCTGCACGCGGACCTCGGCCCTGGACTTCTTCAGGGACTGGGCGTCCGTGTTGATGGCGATGAACTGCACCCCGGAGAGGCCCGCCTCGATCATGCGGTCCACGGAGTTGCAGCCGCCGCCGCCGATGCCGCACACCTTGATGACCGCGTGCTGGTCGAAGGTGTCAAACTCCCCGTGTCTGTCGCGCTCGCTCATTCCGTGGGCCTTTCGCTGTTTTCGGGGGCGCCGCTGCCCGGCCGGCCCCCGGCCGTGTCACCTGCACACAATGTCCGCGTCAAACCGCATGTCGAGGTACTCCTCGCAGGGCAGCTTCCCCTGTTTCTCCCGGAGAAGCGCCTCAAAGCGCCGGACTTGGGCGGGGAAATCCGCCCGGCCCCAGCGCGTCTCGTAGGGCAGCTCGTTGAAGACCATGACCAGCTCGTTCTCGCCGAGGGCGCTGATTTCGGAGAGCGTGAGCTGCTGTGAGACCGGGGCCGTGGAAAAGGCCCGCCACAGCTCGACGGCGCGGCTGAGCGCGGGATGGGACAGGTGCTGCCCGGGCACCACCGCGTGCACCCCCGGGAGGTTGGTCACCAGCGGCCCGGTGGGGGGCGCGAGGGGATGCACCTCGCGCAGCACCCTGCCCTCGCGGTCAAGCTCGTAGACATGGTTGTTCACCATGATGGAGACCACGGGCGCGCGCTCCGTCACGCTGATCAGGACCTTGTTGAAGCCGATGCGGTTGACGTCGCAGGTCTTCACATAGGGCAGTTCCAGGACCCGATCGCGGATCGCCCGCGTGTCGAGGGTGAAGAAGGTGTCGGCGTCGGTGATGTTCGCCGCCTCCAGAATCTGCCAGTCCGTGAGATGCTCGTTCCCCTCGAAACGCACCTCCTGCGTGGCGAAGACCCCCTCGCCCCAGAGATAGAAGCCGAGGAACACCAGGAAGGCGGCGACCACGGCAAGGGCAAACAGCGCCTCCACGGCGTGCCTGAGCCGCCATGTCCTGCGCCGCGCCGGCCTGGGCGGGGAGTACACCCCGGCGGTGCCCGCCATCATGGCGTCCCCCCTCCCCCCGCGGAACAGCCCTCTCCGAGGGCGTCCAGCAGGGGCCCGCATATCTGGTTGATGTTCCCCGCGCCCATCACCAGCACCACGTCGCCCTCCTCGAGCCCGTCCCGAAGGACGCCGGGCACGTCGCGCATGTCCCGCACCAGGTCCACCGACTGCGCGCCGCCCGCGCGGGCGGCGTCCACGATCATGCACGCGTCCACCCCGGGCATGGGGGCCTCGCGCGACGGATAGATGTCGGTCACGATGGCGCGGTCCACCGTGGAAAGGACCCGGGCAAAGTCGTCGCAGAAGAACTTCGTGCGGCTGTAGAGGTGGGGCTGGAAGACGGCGATGACCCGCCGGGGGGCGATCCAGCGGACCGCCTCCAGGGTGCTCATGATCTCCGTCGGATGGTGGGCGTAGTCCTCCACCACCAGCACGCCGCGGCGCTCGCCGCACGCCTGAAGGCGGCGCTGCACCCCCTCGTACTGGCGCAGGCCCGCGGCGATCACGCTGAAGCGCATGCCGAGGCAGAGCCCCACGGCGCAGGCCGCGAGCGCGTTGCGCACGTTGTGGACGCCCACGGCGCCGATCTCGAGCGCGCCGAGAACGCCGACCGGGCCCAGCCGCTCGTCGCGGCATTCGACGGTGAAACGGGTGCGCAGGCGGGCAAGGCGCCGCGCGGGGCTGGTCGCCTCCGGCGCGGCGCAAAGCGCCACGTCGCGGCCCAGCAGCGACACGTCCCCGCCGGTGCCGTAGGTGATGCACACGCTCTCAATGCCGCCCAGGGTGTCGCGCGCATTCGCGTCGTCCCCGCAGACAATGCTGTACCCGTAGAAGGGGACGCTGTTGCAGAAATCCGTGAAGGCCCGCTTGATGCGGTCCAGGGTGCCGTAGTATTCCAGATGCTCCGCGTCCATGTTGGTGACCACGGCGATGGTCGGATGAAGGCGCAGGAAGGACCCGTCGTGCTCGTCGGCCTCGGCGACCAGATAGTCCCCCGTGCCCCAGCGGGCGTTGGTCCCGCTGCGGTGAAGGATGCCCCCCACAATGCTCGTCGCGCCGATGTTCGCCACGTCCATCACCGCGCTGATCATGGAAGTGGTGGTCGTCTTGCCGTGGGTGCCGCCCACGGCCACCGCGTGCGGCTTGAGGCGCATCAGGTCCGCGAGCAGGTCACTTCGGTGGATCACGGGAATCCCGCGTGAGCGGGCGCAGACAACCTCGTCGTTGTCCGGGGCCACGGCGGCCGACACCACCAGAATGCCCGCATCCCCCACGTTTGCCGCCGCGTGCCCCTCCTGGAACTCCAGACCCAGGGTCTGCAACCGGTCGGTGATGCTCGTTGCCTTGATGTCTGAACCGGACACGTCGTAGCCGAGATTGAGCAGGATTTCGGCCAGGCCGCTCATGCCTATCCCGCCCACGCCGACGAAATGCACTTTTCGCTTCAGTCCGTTCACAGGCACCTCCGAACGCAACATCTTGTGTCCGGGCCAGAGTATACCACAATTTGCGCCGGAATCAAAGACCCTGCCGGGCTTTCCAGCGGACCGACGGACACGGCCCGGCTCCCCTCCTGCCTGCCCTAACCCATGATCCCAGGGGCTGTTAGACCTCTCACAATATGGGGGTTTTGCACAAAATGTGCCCGAAAAATTTGGGGTTGCATATATATTGGGTTCGTGCTATGATGGGGACAAGATATGGCGTAGGACGGGTTGCAAGCCGACTATATGTTGTGGTAGCGTGGTGCTTGGCCCTGAAAGGATCGCTGTGAACATCGGTCGCCGCCAACGGTGGAGGGAGGTAAACGCCTGATGATGAGGCCGGAATACGCGCTGGTGCATGTGCCTGCCGGACCTTTTCGGATGGACGCGTTTCTGCCAAAGGACCGCATGGCCCGAATGGCGGGCGCCCTGGTGGCGGCGGGCCGTGAGGCCCGGGTGCTGGATTATGCCACACCGTCCTGGCTGGAGCGTTTTTCGTTCTTCACCGCAGAGGAGGAGGCCGCCGGTTCGTGGCATGGTTTCTGGCGGCGTCGGCGGGGCGCCGGCGGCGCGGCGGGCTGGCTGGCAGACATCGGGGCGGACATCGCCCTGCACCGGCCGTCCACGGTGTGCTATTTCGCGGAAACACCTTCGGAAATCGGGCAGTCCCTTCAGGTGGCCGAACAGGTTCGGTGTCTCCTGCCCGGCGTGCGTCAGGAAATGGTGTCGGATCTGGGGGCCGGTTCCCGGGTCCCGTTTCCGGTGCTGTCCGACGCATGGCGGGTTCGCATGGGGGCCGGCGGGGAGAATCTCTCCGGCACGACGGCCTGCTACGAGCCGTCCGTGTATCCGGCGCTCTTCGGGGGGGGAAAGCTGCATTTGTTTCCCGTTTCCCTGGGCCGGGAGGCGGCGGAATCGCCGGATGCCCCCGCGGCGGTGCTGGCGGAGATCGCGGCGGTGCAGCGGGCGGTGCCGCTGGGGGCTTTCCACTTGGACGGGTACCTTTCGGCGACGACGGTGAACGAGGTGGCGGCGGGGCTGCTGGCGGGGGGGCACCGCTGCCAGTACAGCACCGGATGCATGCCCGGGCCGCTCTCGGACTCGGTGTGGGCGCTGGCGCGCGCGTCCGGATGCCGGGCGGTGGAGTGGCTGGTTCCCTCGGGGAGCCAGCGGCTGCTGGACGACCACTTCAACGCGCGGTTCTGCGTGAGCCATGGACGGCGCGCGGTGCGGATGTGCCGGCTGGCGGGAATCTATTGCGCCGTCCGCTTTCTCTACCCGTGCACGGGGGACGACGCGCACACGACGGCGGAAAGCGTGTATTTCGCGGAGAAGGCGGAGCCGGACAGCGTGGTGGTCGCGCCGGCGGCGCCGGAGGGGCCGCGTGAGGCCGCCAGAACCGCGAGGCAGCGGGGCGCCCTTCAGGAGGCCCTGGCGCGCAAGGGATTCCCGGTGAAGGTGGAGGGCTGGCAGGGGTTGCTGGCCCGCGCGGGGCGGCACGATGGCAGGGAGCACCGCCTGCTGAGACGGTACGGGGCCCTCATTGAAAACGGGGACTGGGGCGGACTGTCCGACGAGATCGCCGCTTTCAACCGGGCGCTCTCCCAGCCCGCGCCCCGGACGGTGGCCGGATGGACGGAGGCGCTTCAATGCGCGGCGGCGGCGAACTGACCCCCGCCTAATCGTCCCGGCGCCGGCCGCGGGTGAAGATGCGGTGGAAGCAGTAGATGTTGAGCCCGATGATGGCCGCCCACACGGAGAGCATGTAGCACCAGGTGAGGAGGGTCATGCCTCTTCCCCCCCCTCTTCGCCCGTCACCTCGAAGAACTTGGGGTGGGTCCTCCAGGCATGGTGGATGCCCCAGGCGATGAACGCGGCCATGGCCAGGATCATCCCGCGCGCCAGCCAGAGGAAGGGCTTGTCCTCCGGGGCGGCGCCCGCCATGGTCAGCTTTCCCCACAGACTGCCGCCGCACCACCACAGAAAGATGATGACGGAGGCCGTGGGGGTCACATATTTCATAATGTAATAGAAGAGGCGGGGCAGGCGGAGTTCGGCCCCGAGATGCATCTCCCGCCACCCTTTGTCCATGCCGAACACCCAGGAGAAGACAACGGACTCGATGGCCACGAAGAGCACCAGGCCCACCTCGCCCATCCAGTAGTCCAGCTCGTCCATGATCCCGTGGTGCATGAAGAGGACAACGGGCTGCATGAGCACGAACACAACGGCGCTGATCAGGGCGACACCCTGCCGCCGGGTCAGACGCAGCTCATCCTCCAGAAAGACCAGCAGGGGGGTGAACATGGCCATGGAGGAGGTGAGCCCCGCGAGGAAGAGCAGCAGGAACCAGAGGGTTCCAAAAAACTGCCCGGCGGGCATCTGCTGGAAGATCACCGGAAGGGCGTAGAAGCCGATGAAGAAGGTGCCCGCCCCGGCGATCTCGCGGGTCTGCGCCACGCCGAAAAAAATGACGGCGGCGGGGATGGCGATGGTGCTTCCCAGCACCACCTCCACCAGCTCGTTGGTCCCCGCCGAGGCGAGACCGCTGAGGATGACGTCCTCGCGCTTGCGCAGGTAGCTGGCGTAGGTGTGGACCATGCCCAGCCCCACGCTGAGGGTGAAGAATATCTGCCCGGCGGCGGCGAGCCAGATGTCCGGCTTGAGCAGCACCGACCAGTCGTCCACGCGCCACACCTGCGCCAGGCCGTCACTGACGCTTCGCCCCTCCACCGGGGGAAGCGTGAGCACGCGGACGGCAAGGGCCACCGCGAGCGCGAGGAGGACCGGCATGCAGTACTTGGCGACGATCTCTATGCCGCCGGCGATGCCCCGGCTGAACACGAGCACGTTGATGCCCAGCGTCACGAGGAAAAAGAAATAGGCGGAGGGGTTGAAGGAGAAGAAGCCGCCGTCCATGCCGAGGAACGCGCCAAAGACGCCCTTCATCTCCTCGTTGGAGGTCTTTCCCCAGTAGGCCCCCGTCACCGTCTGCCACGCGTACCCGAGGGACCACGACTCGATGTAGATGTAGTAGACCCCGACCATGGCGGGGAGCAGCACGCCGAAAATGCCGAGGTACTTGGAGACGCGCCGGTTCCACATGCGGTGAAACATGCCGGGGGTGGTGCCGTGCCCGTAGCCCCCCCCGTGGCGGCCGATGGTCCACTCCATCCACATGAGGGGAATCCCGATAAGCACAAGGACGATGAAATACGGCACCATGAAGGCGCCGCCGTAGGGGGCCGCCTTGCCCGGAAAGCGGAGGAAGTTCCCAAGGCCGACCGCGTTGCCCGCCATGGCCATGATCAGGCCGAAGCGGGTCGCCCATCCGTCTGTCGCTCCCTGCCGCATCACGTCTCCCTGGCAAGCCGCCCCGCCGCCCGGAGCCAGTATAAAAACCGCCGCGCTCCGCCGTCAACCCCGCGCGGCGCGGACGGCCGCGCAAAAAGAAAGGAGGCCTGGAACAGGCCTCCGAAAAACCGGGCACACCGCCGCGTTGTCACTGGCCGCGGCGCCATTTCATCTGCGGGTACTTCGTTGTCTGCGGATACCGCGTGTCGTAGCCGACCGTTTCCAGCGCGTCCACCTTGAGGTTCTCGCCCTCGGGATGGGCGTTCTGCATGACCTCCTTCTGCCGGTCCGTCAGCACGGCGCCGTCCTGGATGATGGAGCAGGTGAGAAACACCAGCATCTCGTTGATCTTCTCGTCCCGCGTGTTGCTGCGGAAGGCGACCCCCATGATCGGGATGTCGCCGAGAATGGGGATCTTCCGGGCCGTGGAGGTGTTGCTGTTCTTGCGGAGCCCGCCGATGTAGATGGTCTGCCCGTCGGCCAGGCGCATGGTGGAGGAAATCTCGCGCTTGTCCTCGATGGGCACCCCGTTGAAGGTGCCGTTGGTGGCGCTTTCCTTGGCCGCGACCTCACAGATGATGTTGTTGTCGTGGGTGACCTTCGGGGTCACCTCAAGCACCGTGCCTATCTCCTTGAAGCGCGTGCTGGTCTGGTTGCCGCCCTGCTGCGTCTGCGTCAGCTCCACATAGGGGATTTCCTGGGCGATGGCAATCTGCGCGGGCTGGTTCTCCACGGTCATGACCACGGGGTTCGACACCAGGCGGCCGTTGTTGTTGCGCACCTCGAGCTGGATGGCGCCCTTCCAGTCAATGTTGTCGGTCAGCAGGCCGAAGTTGAGCAGGCCCGCGGGGGACTGGAGCGCCTCAATGTTCGACTCCAGCGCGAACTCCTGCAGGGTGCCCACCTTGGGCGCGTCGGGGCCGATGGCCGCATTCGCGCGGCTCTGGCGCTGAATCGTGTCGAACAGCCACTTCACGCCGGTCTCCGCCGCGTCGGTGAGCTGGATGTCCACAACCATTGTCTCGATGGCGACCTGCTTCACCGGCATGTCCAGCGACTTGACGAGGTCCTTGGCCTGCTCCACCACGGCGGGGATGTCGGTGATGACCACCTGGCGGGCGCGGTCGTCCATGCTCACCTTTCCGATGTCCTTGGAAAGCATGGTCTGGAGGGTGGTGGCCACCTCCTTCGGGTCGGCATAGCTCAGGGGGATGGCCTCGGTGACCACGGGCAGCTTCGGCTTTTCCTGGTCCAGCGACCGGGCGAGGGCGACCACCTCGTCAATCCGGTGCTTCGGCGCGGACAGGACAACGAGGTTCGCGGACTTGTCCGCGGTCACCGTGAAGGTGCCCCTGCCCCCCATGGTGCGGGTCACGTCGGTGAGCAGCTTGGCCACCTCGTCGGCCTTGGCGTTCTTGAAGTTGACAATCTCGTTGACACGGTTGACCATGTCGGCGTCTTCGACGGGAACGATCCGGTAGATGCCCTCCTCCTCGATCATCCCCAGATTGTTCATGCGCAGCGCCGTGTCAATGGCCTGGCGCAGGGTCACGTTGCGGAGGTTGGCCGTGACGCTCCCGTCCAGGGCGGTGCCCGCGATCACGTTGATGTCGGCCTTGTGCGCCAGCATGGCCACGACGTTGGTCAGGTCCATGTCGCGGAAGTCCACATTGACAAGCTGGGCGAGGGGATCGCCCGTGTAACTCGGTTTCTTGGGGGCCTGGACCGGCGGCAGCGCGGGGGCCGCAGGCGCCGCGGGCGGCGCGGACGGCGCCGGCACGGCAACCGCGGGCGCGGCCATCTTGGAAAGGTCTTCCGCCACGGGCACCTCGGGTGCCGCAGACTCCACCACCCCCGCGGCGGAGGCGGGGTCCGCCCCCGCGGCGGTCCCCAGCACCAGCGCGCGGACCTGGGCCGCAAGGGACGCGTTCGCCTCGCGCGTGACCGGGGCCGGCACAACCCGCGGCCCGGGGGGTTCCGACATGTCGGCGTCGCCGGCCTCCTCGACGACCGCCGCGCCCTCTCCGCCGGCGGGCTCAGCCCCCTTTTCGGCGGCCGCTTCTTCTTCCTCGGGGCTGTTCGTCAGGGGCGGCGGCAGGGCCGAGTCGTCCCCGCTTTCCCGGCCTCCCCCGTAAACCGGGGCGCCCTCCATCCCCTGGGTGTTGCCGCCGCCAAAGACCGGGGTGCCGCCCATGTTGTCGTCGTCGCCCACGGCGGCGTCGCGCGCGGTGCCGCCCGCCACACCCGTGTCGAACCGGGCCTCGGAGACCGCGATGAGGTCCGACAGCACCGTGTCTTTGCGCCCGGACACGGTGACCTGCTGCAGTTCGCCGGCCAGCGCGCGCACCTTGGCGGACCCGCCGTCCGCCGGCAGGGCGTCCCGCTGTCCGGCGGCGGCGCCGTCAAGGGCCGCGGCGCCCAGCAGCAGCACGACACCCGCCAGGGCCAACAAAGTCCCGCATGTTCTCGTGTTTTGGGGCATGGCTCACATATCCTTCATTTCGATAGGAATCGTCGCATCGCCAACCTTCAGGATCACCCGTGAAGGCTCAATCGAATAGACCTGCGTTCCGTTGGGGAAAACATGGCCGACGGAGACGACCTCGTCGTCCACCACGGCCACGGGGTAGCTCACGTCCCACACGATGCCCGTCACCCGCTTGGAATAGGCGTCCGTGAGCGGGGTGGGTGCGAACGGCACCTGCTCGTCGCCCGGGTTGGCCGGGGGATCCTGACCGGGCTCGCCGTTCACCATGGTCACACCGCCCTGCCCGGCCTGTCCGTTGTCCAGATTCTGGAGCGCGCCGCCCACCAGGGGATCCATGGGGTTGCGGGCGATGCGGACGGTGTCGTAGTTGATCGGCTCGACCTCCACGCTCTTGATGAGGGCCTCGATGTCAATGTCCACCTGCTGAAGGGCGCCCGGCGCGGCGGTCTTGGCCTGGGCCGCCTTGCCCGCCTGCGCCGTCTTGGCGCCGCCTGCGGCCGTGGTGGTCGCGGCGGGGCCGGGGGCGAACACAAACTGCTTGACCAGGACGCCCACGAGAACCACGCCCAACACCGCGGCGATGATGATCTGCTTTTTGTTCTGCTCGTTCATTTCGCGGCACCTGCCTTGTTGGCCGCGGCCGTCTTCTCGGCGGCGGACGCCGCCTCCGCAGCCTGGGCCGTCTCCTCCTGCTCGATGAAGCGGAACGTGCTCAGGACGAAGGTGGCGGCCGAGACGCCCGCCTCCTGCTCCCCGATGTCGAGGTCCGAGACCTTGAGATAGCGCTCGTCGCGCTCAAGCCTGTTGATGAAACCGACAATCTGGTGGAACTCGCCGGTGGCCGTCACCTTGTAGGGGATGGTCTCCGTGCGGCTTTCCTTTCGGGAGGGCAGCGAGGCGAGCTGCACCTTCAGGCCAAGCTCGCCGCCGATGGTCTCGAAGCGCCGGAGGAGGTTGGGAATCTCGCGCTCGCTGGGCAGGCGCTTCTGGAAAATGTCCACCAGGCGCTCCATGTCCTCTGACTCCTTGCGGAGCCCGTCAATGTTTTCCTCGATCTTCCGGGCCTCGCCGAGCTCCTTCTTCACCGCCGCCAGCTCCTGCCGGCGCGCCTCCACCTTCTTCTTCTGGTGGCCGATGATGAGGACGTAGAAGGCGACCGCAACCACCGCCGTGAGGGCGAGCACGCCCCCCACGAACATCCAATCCTTTGCGGTCACTTTGCCAGTCAGAATATCCAGCATGTTCAAGCCTCGTTACGGTCCGGAACCCGGGAACGGGGCGGCGGACCGGTCCGCCATCTACCGTATCTGGTACTCGAAAGTAAACTTGCGCACGGCAAACCCCTCAAAATCAGTGTCCTCGATCTTGGAGGTGTACAACGTGAATTTCTCGGAGAATTTCGGGTCTATGCTGGTGGAGTCCGCCAGCCTGGAGACGTTCTTTTCCCCGCTCTCATCCTCTGTGGCGTAGCCGGTGACTTCCAGAATGGACCGGTCCGTGCTGGTCTTCTCCATCACCGGACGCTGGGTCTTGGGGTCCACCATGGGCTGCCCCTTCTTGTCCAGTTTTGGGCGCTCCTCCTGGAACTTGCGGGTCAGCAGGCGGACCCGGCTGTACCAGATGTTGTCCGGAGTGAGGGTGGCGAGCTGGTGCAGCCACTCGGACCAGAGCGTCCTGTCGGCGAGAATCTTCTGGATGGTCTCAATCTTGTCCTGGAGCTGGACCTTCTTCTGGATGAGACTGTTGTGCTCCTCGACAACACTCTCCAGTTTTGCGAGGTCTTCCTTGGTCTTCGCAAGGTTCCGCCCCTCGGCGGCGAGGGTGCCCAGCTCGCCCACGAAGAGGACGGCGAGAACCGCCATGACAAGCAGCGACACCGCCAGGCTGAGTATGTGCGGCAACGCCGACCGTTTCACGGGCCGGAGCGCATGGGGCAGCAGGTTAATCCGTATCATTGGCCCGGCACCTCATAGATCCGCCATGCCGCGCGCAGCCAGCCCAATGGCGACCATGAACTGCGGCGGCCTTTCAAGCATGTCTTCCACGGCCGAATGCGCCCCCAACAGGAGGGCGCTGTCGTCCGGATGCGCCACCTCGACGCTGTCCACCCCCAGCTCATACTGGAGGGTTTCGCGGAGAAGGGTCATCATGGCGCCCCCGCCGCAGACAATGATGCGGTCCACGGGGCGCTCGTAAAGCTGGTGTTCATAGAAGTCAAAGGAGCGCCGAAACTCGGCGGACATCCGCGCCAACGGCCCCGCAAGCACCTCCGTGAGAGGCCGCACAATCACCCCGCCCCCGGCCGGCATGTAGCCGTTGTCGGCGGCCGAAAGTCCGCGCCCCGCCCCCGGAAGATCCTCCAGCTCGTCATCCAGCGGCTCAAGCAGGGAGGGGTCCCCCAGCGGGGCCAGCTTGGGAAACTGCTTTGTGGCCTCTTTGGCCATCGGGATTTCCTCTTCCATCTCAAGCATTTCCGCCACCGACGCCTCCGGCACCTCCTCCTGCACGTACTTAAACTCCTCCATCTCGCGCAGGGCGTCCTCATAGGTGAAACGCCGGTCCTTGGCCACCGCCTGCACCGCCTCCCGCAGCCCCCAGTTCACCTCGCGGATGAAACTGGAGGCGCCGTCCTTGACGAAGTGGACACAGGACGAGGTGAGGCCGACATTGATGAGGGCGACCGTCTCCCCGACGCGCAGGAAGTCGCAGGCCTCCGCCGCGTCGGCAAGCGCCAGGGAATCCACCCCGAGCATGCCCGGCTGAAGCTCAGAGGCCCCAAGCACCTGCATCCGGGCGTCAATCACCTCGTGCTTGGCGGCGACCAGCAGCATTTTCACCTGCCGCTGGTCCCCCTCGGCCGTCTCCTCAAGAACATGCCAGTCGAGAAAGACGTCGTTCAGGTCATAGGGAATGCTGTGGGAGGCCTCCCCCCGAATGGCATCATCGAGACTCTCGCGGCCCTTGACGGTCAGCCGCGGATACCGGACCACAACGGTCTGTCCGGCCATGGCCGACACCACCAGGCACTGGCTGACCGGCATTTCCCGAAGAGTCTCCCGGACCGCCTGCGCCTGCGCTTCGTTCGGGTCGCTGTTCAAGAGGTTCCGGTCCACCAACACCTGCACAGCACTGTCCACCCGGAGGCGGCCGCCAAACCGGCTCATCAGGACCGCCTTGGCGGAATAGCTCCCGATGTCTATGCCTATGGCTTTTTTTGGTCTTCTGAAGCCCACCGATGTGACACTCCACTCGGTTTTGCCGGGGCCCCCCGGCCGGACGCCGGACGGGACGAACCCGGTATATTGTTACGACCATTTCCGTTTTGGCATCAACTCTCCCAACCAATCACCAGACCAGACTATCATAAATCTGAGATTCTGTCAACACTTTATTGGAGCTTTTTCGGGAGGGCGTCAGCAGCCGCCCTTGTCTGTTTGCGTGAGAATGCCACGGTTCTGAGGCAGAACACGGCGATATTGAACCGCCCGCCGGAAGGTGTCGCCCGCCGCGCGCCGCGTTGCGGCTCCGCGCGGTGCCCACCGACCCAGCCTGTCTTCCCGTCTGCGCCATGCTTCGGTCCACTTTCCTTTGCCGTGCCCGGCGGCGTCCGCCTTGGAAGGCCACCGGGGAAAGCTCTCATGAGACATATAGTACGGTTTGCGGGCCTGTTTGTCAAGAGTTTATTTTGGGGGGGCACAAAAAAAAGCCCCCGGGCGTCCCCCGTCACTTGTCCACGGAGAAGTGGTCCGGACCCGTTCCCGTGTGTTTCTCGTAGTGCCCCTTGCCGTTTCGCACATATTTGGTGAAGCCGAGGCGGCCCACATTCTCATCACTCGTAAGCTCTTTGCCCCTGCGCTCGCTTCCCCACCCCGCGACATGGGGGGCGGCATACACGCGCTCCACCCGCTGGCCCGTTTCCGGATGCTCGGTCAGGGCGGGCTCGTTCATGCCGTGCTCAATTTCCACCAGCGCGCCCCGGCTTCCATCGTCATTGATGATCTGGTAGGTGTATTTGGGCATGGCGCGGTCTCCCGTCTTCACACGGTTTGCCGGGGCAATTCCCGCAGGTCAGCGGGCGGCCTCGTAGGCCGTGATCTTGTCCTCATGCAGCAGGGTCAGCCCGATCTGGTCCCACCCGTTCAGCAGCCGCTCCCGCAGGAAGGGATGCAGGGTGAAGGCAATGCGCGCGCCGTCCGGCTTGATGATGGCCTGCGCCTCCAGGTCCACCGTGAGGGCGTAGCCCTCCGCGGCGCGGACCTCGCCGAACAGGGCCTCCACCACGTCCCCCGGCAGGGTGACGGGCAGCATGCCGTTGTTGAAGCAGTTGTTGTAGAAGATGTCGGCGAAGGACGGGGCAAGGACGACGCGGATGCCGTAGTCGTGGAGCGCCCAGGGGGCGTGCTCGCGCGAGGAGCCGCAGCCGAAGTTGTCCTTGGCCAGCAGGATGGAGGCGCCCTGATAGCGGGGGGCGTTCATCTCGAAGGCCGGGTCGGGGGTCTTCCCGTCGCCCAGATAGCGCCAGTCATAGAACAGGACATCGCCGTACCCCGTGCGCTCGATGCGCTTGAGGAACTGCTTGGGGATGATCTGGTCGGTGTCCACGTTGAGCGCCTCCAGCGGCGCGACAATGCCCGTAAGCTGCTTGAACGGCTCCATAACACACGCTCCTTATGCGTTCGCCCGGCGGGGGCGCTCAGTCCTTGTAGTCCCAGGAACGGACATCCACGAAATGCCCGGCCACCGCGGCGGCGGCGGCCATGGCGGGACTCACGAGATGGGTGCGGCCGCCCTTGCCCTGCCGCCCCTCGAAGTTGCGGTTGGAGGTGGAGGCGCAGCGGTCGCCGGGGGAGAGCCGGTCGTCGTTCATGGCGAGGCACATGGAGCAGCCCGCCTCGCGCCACTCGAACCCGGCCTCCTTGAACACCGCATCAAGCCCTTCGGCCTCGGCCTGCTCCTTGACGGCCAGGGACCCGGGCACGACCAGCGCCTGCTCCACCGATTCGGCCTTCTTGTGCCCCCTGACGACCCTGGCGGCCTCGCGCAGGTCCTCGATGCGGCCGTTGGTGCAGGAGCCGATGAACATCTTGTTGATGCGGACCGCCGTGAGGGGCATGCCCTCGCCGAGGTCCATGTACTGCAGGGCCTTCTGGGCCGAAAGGCGGGTGTTGGCGTCGGCGAGTTCGGCGAGCACGGGGGTGCGCCCGTTAATGCCGGCGACCATGCCCGGCGAGGTGCCCCAGGTGACCTGCGGCTCAATGTCCGCCGCCTGAAGCACCACGGTGGTGTCGTAGGCGCAGCCGGGGTCGGAGGCCCAGGAGAGCCATCCGGCGGCCAGCTCCTCCCAGGAACGGTCCTTGGGCAGGTATTCCCGGCCTTTCAGGTACTCCACCGTGGTCTGGTCCGGCGAGATGAGCCCCGCGCGGGCCCCGGCCTCGATGGTCATGTTGCAGACCGTCATGCGGCCCTCCATGGAGAGCGCGCGGATGGCCTCGCCGGTGTACTCGATCACATAGCCCGTGCCCCCGGCGGTGCCGATTTTGCCGATGACCGCCAGGATGATGTCCTTGGCCGTGACGCCGGGGCCGACTTTGCCCTCGACGCGGACCTCCATGGTCTTCGAGGGCTTCTGCAGGAGGGTCTGGGTGGCCAGGACGTGCTCCACCTCGCTCGTGCCGATGCCATGGGCGAGCGCGCCCAGCGCGCCGTGGGTCGAGGTGTGCGAGTCGCCGCAGACGATGGTCATGCCGGGCAGGGTGAGGCCCAGCTCCGGCCCGATGATGTGCACCACGCCGTTGCGCCGGTCGAACATGTCGAAGCAGGCCACGCCGAACTCGGCGCAGTTCTTCTTCAGCGTCTCCACCTGGGCGCGCGACAGGGCGTCCGCGATGGGGATGCTGCGGTCGGTCGTGGGGATGTTGTGGTCCATGGTGGCAAAGGTCAGCTCGGGCCGGCGCACGCGGCGGCCGGCCAGCCGCAGCCCCTCGAAGGCCTGCGGCGAGGTGACCTCGTGCACATAATGCCGGTCAATGTACAGGATGGTGTCCTGGTCCTCCGGCGTGTGGACCACGTGGGCGTCCCAAATCTTCTGGTAGATGTTCTTTGGCATGTGTCCTGATCCTTGACGTTCGCGCGGCGAAAAAGCGCGCCGCGCCGCATTCTGTCCGGTGGTTTCCCCGGCCTGTTCCGCCGGACCCCGCCGGACGGGCCCCTCCGTCAACCACCCACGCAACCGCCCCATTATACCGCGTGCGCGGGGCCGCCCCCAAATGCCGGGGCGAACCCGCCGCCCCGCCCACCGCGCCCACGGCCTTGTGGTACACTTTGCCCGTTGTTTTTGAACCCCAGAAGGAGCGTTTGAGCCATGGCGGATGCGCGGTGGGAGACGGCCCGGAACTGTCAGGAAATCCGGTATGAGAAGCTGCCCGGGGTGGCGAAGATCACGATCAACCGGCCGCACCGGCGCAACGCCTTCACGCCGCTGACGCTGGACGAGATCAGCGACGCCCTGCGCGACGCGCGGTTTGATCCGGCGGTCGGAGTGGTCATCCTCACAGGCGAGGGGCCGCTGGCCTTCTGCTCCGGAGGCGACCAGAAGGTCCGGGGCGAGGCGGGCTATGTGGACCCGCAGACGGGCGCGCACCGGCTGAACGTGCTGGACCTGCACCGCCAGATCCGGACCTGCCCCAAGCCGGTCATCGCGATGGTGGCGGGCTACTGCATCGGCGGGGGGAACATCCTGGCGATGGTCTGCGACCTGACCATCGCGGCGGACAACGCGGTGTTCGGCCAGACGGGCCCCAAGGTGGGCTCCTTCGACGCGGGTTACGGCTCGGCGCACCTCGCGCGGATGGTGGGGCAGAAGAAGGCCCGGGAAATCTGGTTTCTCTGCCGCCAGTACACCGCCGCCCAGGCGCTGGAAATGGGCATGGTGAACACCGTGGTGCCCCTGGACCGGCTGGAGGAGGAGACGCTCCAGTGGTGCTCGGAGATTCTCGCCATGTCGCCCATGGCCCTGCGGTGCATCAAGGCGGCCATGAACGCCGACGAGGACGGCCAGGCGGGGCTCATGGAGCTGGCGGGCAACGCCACCAGCCTCTTCTACATGTCCGAGGAGGGGCAGGAGGGCCGCAACGCCTTCCTCGAAAAGCGGCCGCCGGACTTCTCGAAGTTCCCGCGCAACCCCTGAGGTTCCATCATGACGGACACGGCACCCATCCGGCCGGCCGGGGCGCGCGTCTGGCTGGACGCCGCGCGCCCGCGCACGCTGGGCGCGGCGGTGGGGGCGGTGCTTCTGGGCGCGGCGTTCGCGGTGGATGCCGGGGGCGCGCATTTTCCCTCCCTGCTGGCAGCGCTGGCCTGCGCGCTGCTTTTGCAGGTGGCCGCCAATTTCGCCAACGACTACTACGACTTTCTGAAGGGGGCCGACACGGCGGCGCGGGTGGGGCCGGTGCGCGCGACGGCCTCCGGGCTGGTGACGCCCGCGCAGATGCGCCGCGCCCTGGCGCTCACGCTGGCGGCGGCGTTTCTGCTGGGTCTCTACCTCGTGTGGCGGGGCGGCTGGCCCATCCTGGTCATCGGCCTGCTGTCCATGCTCTTCGCTGTGCTCTACACCGGCGGCCCGTATCCCCTGGGCTATCTCGGGCTCGGCGAGGTCTTCGTGTTCCTCTTTTTCGGTCCCGTCGCCGTGGCGGGCACGGCCTATGTGCAGACCCTTTCCTTTGACCCGCTGACCGCCGTGGCGGGCATCGGCCCCGGCCTTTTCTCCGTCGCCATCCTCACGGTGAACAACCTGCGCGACCGGGATGAGGACAGCCGCACGGGCAAGCGGACCCTGGCAGTGCGCTTCGGCGCGCGCTTCGCGCGGGCGGAGTACGCGCTGTCCCTGCTGGTCGCCCTGCTCGGGGTGCCGGCCCTGCTGTGCGCGCTTCCGGGCGGGCATGGCGGCGCCTTTGCCGCCCTGCCGGTGCTGGTTCCCGCCGCGTTCGCGGTCCGGACCGTTTCCAGGGAATCGGGGCCGTCCCTCAACCGCATGCTCGGCGGCACGGGAAAACTGCTGCTGCTGTACAGCCTGCTCTTTGGCGCGGGGTGGGTGCTGTGGTGACGCCCGTCACCGCGCGGGTGTACCGCTACGACCTGCCGCTGGCCCACCCCATCAGGGTGGGCGGGGAAAGGCTGACCCGCCGCCGGGGCTGGCTGCTGGAGCGTGTGAACGCCGACGGCCGCTCCGCCTGGGGGGAGGCCGCGCCGCTGCCGGGGTTCAGCCGCGAAACCTTTGACGAGGCCGGGGAGGCGTTGATCGCCCTCTGCGGGGTGGCCGACCCGCCCCCCGACGCGCCGCCCTCTGTCCGCTTCGCCCTCCATGCGGCACGGGGGGGCACCACGCCGTCCGGGAATCGCCGGGTGCCGCTGTGCGCCCTGCTGCGGGGGGACGGGTTGCAGAAGCTCACACACGCCTCCGAAGCGGCAAGAAAGGGATATCAGGCGGTCAAACTGAAAGTCGGCAGGAGAAAGGTGGGGGAGGACATCGCATTGACATCGGACTTGCGGAGCTTGCTAAGCGTGCTGGGACCGGGCGTGGCCGTGCGGCTCGACGCCAACCGGGCGTGGTCGCTGGAGGAGGCGGAGTTCTTTCTGCGGAGCATGACGGAGGAAGATGCGTCCGGCGCGCGGGCGCCGGTGGTCTTTGTCGAGGAACCCCTCAAGGACTGGACGCAACTGCCTGAATTGGCGGCGCGGACACGGGTTCCGCTGGCGCTGGACGAGACCCTCCAGGAGGTCTTCGGCGCGCGCACCGTCTCGCTCGCGGAGGCGGAGTCCGCCTTTCAGGCGGCATCGTGCTGGGTGTGGAAGCCCACCCTCTGCGGACCCTATGTTCCCAAGGAGATTCCCGGCCTTCCGGTGGTGTTCAGCGCAGCCTATGAGTCGGGCGTGGGCATTGCAGCAATTGTGAAAGCGGCGGGAGAGGGCGTTCTCGAGCCGCTGGGCATTGACACCTACGCGGCGCTGGCGGAGGATGTGCTGGCGCGGCGGCTGCCGCTGGACGCGCCGGAGGCGGAAGTGGGGGAGGTGTTGGCCGCCGCCGAGGAGGTGGACCGTTCAAAACTGGAATTGGTCTATGAGCACCCCTGACAACGCGCCCTGGCAAAGCCCTTTCGCCGGGGCGGCGCACCGCTTCGGCGATGCCCCCTTCGTGGAGACGTCCGGAGAAACGCTGTCGTTCGCGGCATTTCACCGCCGGGCTTATGAACTGTGCGGAGGGCTGTCCAGTCAGGGCATTGGCGTGGGCGCCCTCGTGTGCCTGCCCGCCGCGCGGACCGTGGAAACCCTGCGCCTCTGGGCCGCCTGCTGGGAATGCGGCGCGGGCGTCTGCGGGGTGGATCCCGCCGCCCCGGAGGACTACACGGCGGCCCGCGCCGCCCAGGCGGGATGCACCCACGGCGCGGGAGTTACCCTGCACGGAGGCCGCCCCCTTCACACGCGCGAGACCGCGCTGGTGGTATTCACCTCCGGCAGCAGCGGCACGCCCAAGGCCGTCTGCCACGGCGTTGCGGGCATGCGGCACGCCTCCCGCGTCACCGCCGCCGCGCTGGACCTCCGCGCGGGGGACCGTTGGCTCCTGAGCCTTCCCCTCCATCATGTTTCGGGACTGTCCGTGGTGTTGCGCTGTGCCGAGGCCGGTGCGGTGTGCGTGCTTCCCCCGGCGGGGGCACCCCTGGCCGAAGTCCTGCGGGACACGCGGCCCACCCATGTCTCTCTCGTGGCGGCGCAGGTCCGCCGGCTTCTGGAGCAGGGCGCCGCCCCGCCCGCATCGCTTCGCTGCGCCCTGCTGGGCGGGGGACCCTCCCCTGCCCCGCTTGTCGCCGACGCGCTGCGATGCGGTTTTCCCGTGCGAAACAGCTATGGGATGACGGAGACCTTCGCAATGATCGCCGTATCCCGGCCGGACGTCCCGGCGGACGAGGCGGCGGCCGCCGCCGAAGTCATTGAGCCGGGCACGGTCCGGCTGGTGGAGGGCCGCCTCGCCGTGCGCGGCAAGCGTCTGTTCCTGGGTTATTATCGGGACGGTTGCCTGGACCCCGCACGGGACACCGACGGGTTCTTCCTCACCGAGGACCGGGGGATTCTGGACGGAGACCGCCTGTCCGTGCTGGGGCGGGCGGACACGGTGTTCATCAGCGGGGGCGAGAATGTGGCCCCGGAGGAGGTGGAGGCCGCCCTGCTCCGGCTGGACGGCGTGGCCGATGCCGTCGTGGTCCCCGTGCCACACGCTGACTTTGGCCGGGTGCCCGCCGCGTTTCTCCGCACCCGGGACGGGTCCGTTCCCGAAATCACCGCATTGCGCGCCGCGCTGACCGCCACCCTGCCGAGGCATTGCCTGCCCCGGACGGTGTTCCCGTGGCCCGCGGACGCGCCCGTCCCGGCGGCCAAGCCCGACCGGGCCTGGTGGCGCGCGCGGGCGGATCAGCTTTCCGCGGACGGCCCCTCGAAGCGCACCGTGTAGAGGCGCACTTCGGCGTCTTTCACGTTGCAGGGGTCCAGCCGGAGGCTGGAGACGGGGCCGCGCCAGCGGGGGTGTTTTTCCAGGTCAATCAGCACCTCATGGGGCGCGCCGTCGCCGGGAACGGCAAAGGGCAGCGCGGTGGCCTCGCCGGAAGCCATGCCCCAGGGCGACCAGAAGAGCTGTCCGTGGACCGTTTCCACGCCGGGGGCCGCAACGGAGAGGGTCAGGCGCATCCGCCGGTGAACAGAGGCGCGCAGGCCCTTTGTCACCGCGCGCAGCGCGGGGTCGGCGGTGACCGTGCGGAACACCATCGCGCCGTCGCGGAACTCGGGGGCAGTCATGCCCATGTAGGGCGACCACGCGCCCGCCCCGTCGGCGAAGTCCCAGTCGAGGGTGGACGGCTGAGGGGGAAAGTCGTAGGGGCCCAGGCCGAGGTCGGCGGGGGCAAGATTCACGGGCCAGGAGGCGGGGTCCCCCTCCCCGAAGACCGCACGGATGGTCTCGTACATGGAGAAGCCGTACTCCGTGTTCGGCTCGATGTAGCTGCCTTCGCCCCATTCGTTGGCGGGGCCGAGCACCACGAAGGGGAGCTTCCGCTCGGCGCAGAAGGCTTTCGCGTTCTCCAGCAGGCTGCGGAAGGCCGCCGTGTTCCGGCCGCCGAGGACGATGGATTTGTCGCCGTGCCAGGGGCGGGAGTCCCAGCCCGTGTCCACCACGGGATAATAGGTCAGGGGGCCGCAGGTCTCGGCGCGGCGTTTCCACGCGTCCGGGGCGGTGGCGGCGACATCGTCGAAACGCGCAAGGGCGGGGGCCGGGGCCATCTCCACGGCGCGGCCCCACTCGTGGTAGTTTGTCGCCCCGGCGTAGCCTTCGGCGAGCAGTCCGGCCGCATCGGCCGCCGACTCGTGGCCGTGCATGGCGACGAACTCGATGCCGGCGTACCCCGCGTCCTTCGCCATCTGCTGCGAGTCCGCCAGGGCCGCCCTCACCTCCTCCGGGCCGCCGAGGTCGCGGTGCAGGCCCGGGGGGTCCCACAGGAAGACTGCCGGCTTTCCGCCAATCCGGTAGTAGGCGGGGAGCGTGAAGTACTTCTCAATCCATTCGCGCGTGACGGCGCGCCAGTCCTCCCGGGAGTGCGTGTTCGGCGGGTTGTGGTTGGCCCACATGATCGCCACCTCAAGCTGGTCGCGGTACCGGCATTTCCGGTACGCCTCGAACCAGTGCGTGAGGTGCTGGTTCCCCGCGACCCAGTACCAGTCCACCAGGAAGCAGGTGATGCCGTTTTCCACGGCCCACTTAATCTGCCAGTCCACAATTTCCGGGTTCGCCTCGTCGTAATAGCCAAGCAGGGGCTTGCGCACCGGCGCGATGTTCCTGATGCAGTCCCACTTCGCGTCGTTCTCCCAGCCGGGGAAGTAGAACATGCATACGTCCAGCGAAGTCTTCACCGGTTCCGGCTGCGGGACATAGTCCGTCTTGGGCGCGCTCACCGGCGGCAACAAGGAAAGGGTAGCCTCCGCGACCGCGCGTCCCGCCGCGTCCCTCAGAGTGACGGGCCGGTCCCCCGGCGTGTCCGCGCGGACGGTCCAAGACAGCGTGCCCGTCTCGCCCCAGCTCAGGGGCACGCCGGTGTCGCCCCCGGGGCCGGACACCGGTTCCAGTCCGCCGGCGTCGAGCGTCCAGCCGCCCAGCGAGAGGCTCTCCCCGCCCCGGTTGCGAACAGCGGCAATCACGCGGCAGTCCCGCCCCGCGCGGTTCACGCCGTTCTCCGCGCCGAAATAGGCAACCACGGGGCGCGCCTCCCCGGCGGGCAGGTCGGACAGGGAAAGGGAGACGACCTCCGTGTCCTTCGCCCCGGGGAACCGCACGCCCACGGAGGCCAGGGCGCCGGTCCAGCCGGGATGCCCCGCGAGGAGCACGGGATAGACCCGTGTGCCCGCATCCACCTCCACCGCCTCCACCTGAAACCCCGGCCTGTCCGGGGCGATCCACAACACCTCCGCGCGGCCCGGCGCCGCGGCCTGAATCTCCACATTGGCCCAGCCGGCGGCGGCCGCCGCGATATCCAACGGCGGGGAGATGCGCCCCGCCCCGGCGGGCAGCGTGGTCCAGCCGTCGGCCGTCTTCAACTGGGCGGGGTCGGTCAGCGGCGCCCTCTCCGCGGCGTGGTCCACCACGCGCAGGTGGTCGAGCGCGAAGTCCATCTCGCCCGTGGGCAGGTCCAGCCGGAAACTGACGATGCGCCCCTCCCGGTGCCATCCGGGCAGCAGGACGACCTCCTCCCATTCCCCGCCCCCCCGCAGGGAGAAACGGGCCGAGCGGTCCTCCGTCAGCCCGCCGTAGGGACCTTCCGTGTTTCCGGTCCAGAAGAGCTGGCCCTGGCCCGCCTGCCCGCAGCGGACGCGCAGCAGCACATGCTGCCACGGGGTGGCGGGGAACTCGAAGCCCTCGATGACAAAAAACGGGTCGCTTCCGGTGGAATGGCCGCGCAGCTCACCCTCTGCGGCGGCCGCCTGCGGGATGCCCGCGTTGGGCTGCCAGCCCGCGGGCAGGCCCGCGCCGTCGAAATCCCAGGTGGGGAGGGCGCAGCAGGCGGCGGCAAGGACAAAGGCGGCGAGGGGGCTCATGGCATTCTTTCCTTATAGTCCCGGGGGAACCTTTATTCTTCCGGGGTTTCGGCGGCCTCCCGGAGGCCCGCGCGGTCAAGAACCCGGACGCGGCGGTTGGCCAACAGTATCAACCCCCGGTCCCGGAGTTCGTGCAGGGTGTTGGTCACGGCCTCCCGGGTCGCGCCGATGAGATGGGCCAGCTCCCGGTGGGTGATGGCCAGGGCGCCGGACTCCCCGTCCGCATCGGCTCCCGGGGCCAGCCGCAGCAGCATGGCGGCCACCCGGCGCCGCAGGGGGTACGAGAGGGTCTCCAGGAGCACCTGCTCCGCCGCCGCCAGACGCTGGCTGAGGCGCGCCGCCAAGGCCCGGGAAACCTCCCCCTCGTCCCGGACCAGCCGGAGGAAATCCCCGGAGCGCATCAGCGCGAGCCGGGCGGGGGTCAGGGCCTCGGCATACCCCGCGTGGCGGTCGGACGTCAGCAGCAGGTCGTCCCCGAGCATGTCCCCGGGTTCCAGATGGCGCACCGTCCATTCCCGCCCGTCGGGCAGCACCCGGCTGAACTTCACCCGGCCCCGCAGCACCCAGTACACATGGTCACACGGGTCGTCGGGGAAGAAGATGATCTGCCGGGGCTCATAGTCACGGACGTAGGCGTACTCTTCCATCAGTGCCAGCGTCTGCGGACTCATGTCCACGAAGAATGGTTCCCGCGCCAGGGATTCGGCGGTTTTGAAGTGTTTCGGCATTTTTGAATCCGTTTTTCAAATGGCGTCCCGCCGTGACCGGCAACCCCGCCTCTGGCATTTTAGAGCAGGCTGTCCAGCCAGCCCCGGGCTCCCTCCAGAAAGGGAAGCAGGGAGAATCTCAGGAGGTAGAAACAGGCGGCCAGGAACGAACACACCAAAGCGGACACATGAAGCGCGTTTACGATAAAAACGGATGCAACTCGATTTTTTTCGGGCGGATAAGTCATGGCATGTGCACCTGGGCCACGGCGCTCAGTTCACCGGATTCCATCTTGGCGAGGACGGACACCGTTTCCACACGGTCGGCCAATTGACGCCATGCCGTCAGGGTGGTGTCGAAGGTTTTGATGTAATTCGGCTGTATGTATCCGAATTCCCGGTAGGACCCATAGAGGCCGGCCAGGGCGTCCACCGCCTCCTTCGGGTGGAGGATCAGGTGAAGGTTTCCCTGCTGCGCCTCAGCCCCGGGGATGGGACTGGAAAGAAGGGTCAGGATGTCGTCCGCATTGGTTGAGAAGAGCACCCCGCCCTCATAGTCCGCGAAGCTGGGTTTGAGCGCCGGTCCGCCGACCAGGGGCACCTGAACCACCGGAGAGTCGGGGCTGACGCGGGGTATCCAGTCCACCTCGGGGTTGTCCGTCGGGACGGCCGGGGGATTTTCACGCAGTGCGGCCAGCGCCTCCCCTCCCCCGTCCACCGCCAGGGCGGCATAGGGGACCGGGAGCATCTCGTCGAGGTCCACGCCCCGCCAGGCCAGGCGGGCGGAGGAGCCGGCCTTTTCCAGGATGCCTGCGGCAAGGGTTGCCAGCGCGGCGTGGGGCCCCGCCTCGGCGGGCACAGCCTGCAGAAGGGGATCAAGCATTTCCTGTTTTCCCGCGAAGGCGGCGAGCTGGCGAAGCGCGGCGGGGAGGGGCTGTCCGGAGTTGAACGTCAGCGAGACGATGCCCGGCAGGGGCTGCGGCAGGGGCTGCGGGGCTAGGCCGGGCAGCAGGGCATCCATCTGTTCCCGCCGCGGGGCGCTCAGGCGGGCGGCGAGGGCGAGAACGGCCTCCTTTTCCCGGACATGGATGGAAAGGCTGACCTGGTCGGCCCATTCCTCCAGGCCGGGCCAGGCGCTCGGGCTGATACGGGCGAAGAGGTCGGCGCGCGCCGCGCCGGCGTGCCACTCCTCCAGGGCCTGTCCGCCGAGGGCCTCGCCGTCGGCGAGGGTGAGGGCGTGGATGAGGGCCCGGCGCGAGGGGCTGAGAAGGAGCATGCGCCCGCGGACGGCGAAATGGACGCCCGACCCCGGCTCATGCTGAAGGAAGAGCCCGCCCGCGCGTTCCCGCTCGAGGGCGGGCAGGAACCGGGCGAGTTTCATGGCGAGGCAGCCAACGCGGGTCATTTTGGACACGACCAGCAGCTCGGAGAAGTCGTCCACGCGCGGGCTGGACCAGAAACTGATGTCGGAGCTGAGGTTGTTGAGGAGCCATTCTGGCACGGGGACGGGGTTGAGGGCCGCCTGGACGGCCTCCCGCCCGGCGCTGTTCTCGGGGAGCAGCTCCCACATCTGGGACTGCGCAAGCAGGGCGCGCTTGCGCATCACGTTGTCCACGCTGGCCTGAAAGGCGGCGTCCTTGGGAATCAGCCCGCCCATGGGCCAGGTGTCCCGGGTGGTTGCCCAGGCGGCGACCAGCAGGGCGACGGCCGCGAAGAGCACCCAGCCCCCAAACCGTCCGGCGCGGCGGCGCAGTTCGCGGCGGCGTTTCCGCACGCTGGTTCCCGTGGTGAAACTTCTAAGAACGTCGCTCATGGGGCTAGTCCTTCAACGAGACGGTTGTGTACGGGCCGGGGCGGCCGTTTTCATCCGGAAAGGCCACCTGCACCTTTCCGGACTTGGGGATAAACACGGCGCTGTGCCGGGTGGCGGCGCTCCATATCCGCGCGGGCTCGGGCGCGCTCTCGTCGGAATCCCCGAGAATGCGCTGCATTTCGCGGTCGCCGATGATGCGCTGCCCCTCGGTCAGGGCGGCGAAGCGGGCATAGCGCGCGGCGTCGTCCGGCGCGGCGGCGGCCGACAGCGGGTCCACGCCGGGCAGCAGCCCGTTGGTCTCCGCGCGGCGCACCGTGACGGTCGGGCCGAACTCCACCACGGCGGCGGCGGCCTTCTTTCCGTTGAAGCCCGCCACCAGCACGTGGACCCCGCGCACATGCGCGAGGGCCTGGAGGTTCGCCACGGCGGTGTCCGGCTTGTCCACGGACTGGAGCATGTCGCGCAGGAGCAGCTCCACCGGCGGACCGTCCATGGTCTCCGCGCCGGGGGCGACGTGGGGCATGCGCTCCATGCAGAGCACCAGACCCGCCTCGTTCATGCCCGAGAAGACCCCGGCGTTCCACGGGAAGCCGATCTGGACGAAGGCGAGGCCCGTGTCCGGTTTCACCACCGAAACCACGGGCAGCTCGTCGCCCCAGGGCCAGTCGAGGTTCCGGGCCACCAGCAGATCGTCCGCGCCCGCGGGGATGCCCGTGGCGGCGACCATGGTGCACAGGGGCGCGGTGAAGAGCGGCGACTTGTCCTCCAGGCGCGAGAAGAGGGGGGCGGCCTGGAGGAGCCAGACGGCGTCAAAGGGCAGGCCCGCGCCGTGGGCCAGCCCGGCCATTTCGAGGAAGGCGGTGTCCGGAGCGCCCTTGAGGGGCCTGCGCGCGGCCATGCCCAGGATGGGCAGCATCAGCGTGGACGGGTCCATGAAGGCCGGCCACTTCGCCCAGAGGCTCTTCGGCGGCGTCCATTCGCCCGCCTTCACGGGCCGCTCCACCCGCTCCAGCCAGCGCTGCTTCAGGGTGTCCGCAAAAACGCGGCCCCGCGCCTCGCCGACGGATTTCGGGTCCCCCGCGAGACGCAGCAGCACGGCCCCGCCGGGCAGGTCCTCCCGCGCCTGCGGCTCGGCGGCCGGCGGGTCGGGCGCGGCCTCCGCCCTGCTCATGAGGCGGGTGAACTGCGTGTAGAACCAGTCCTCCATGAGGGGGCCGTAGAAGCTCATGGACGCCTCGTAGTTGTACTCGGCGTAGAGGCTGCGGGGGGTGAAATACATGAGGTAGTCGTTGGCCAGGCCCACGGAAAACTGGGCGGCGTAGCCCTTCTCCAGCGCGCGGCGGCGCAGCTCCAGCCCGATCTCCACGCAGGCCTCGCCGGGCAGGAAGGTCACCAGCAGGTCGTTGATCTCCAGCGCCTGCAGGAGCACCTTCTTCGGCATCATGTCCCCCGCGAGGCTCAGGGGCAGGTCCGGCTCCGCCGACGCCACGCGCAGCGTCGCCTCGCCGCAGGTGATGGACGGCAGCGCCTCCTTCACCCGCTCCGCCAGCGTGCGGCCCTCGGCCTCCGTGCGGCCCCAGTCCGTCT
>JAPXRP010000043.1:8967-27083 GCA_033813475.1 Candidatus Hydrogenedentota bacterium | reverse complement strand
GCTGCGGGCTTGGGGGCTTCGGCTGCGGGCGCGGGGGCCGGCTGGGCGGCGGGCTCAGGGGCCGGGGCAGCGGCCTGGGCCGCGTCCGTTTCCACGAGGAAGACGACCTCCCCGGGGCGGACCGGCGCGCCCTCCTTCACGCGGATTTCGGTGATTTTTCCCGCGACGCCGGAGGGGATTTCCGCCACGGCCTTGTCGGTTTCAATCTCCAGGACATTCTGCCCTTCGGCGACCACGTCGCCCACCTTCACGAGCAGCTTCCCCAGGGTTCCGGAGGCCACGTTTTCCCCCAGTTCGGGGAGCTTGAATTCCTTGATCATCCTGCAACTCCTTGTGCTTCCAGGTTGGCGTCGTCCGGGGCGCGCCCGGCATCACTGCGTCAGCGGGTCCGGTTTGTTCGGCGAAATCTTGAACGATTTCATGGCGGCTTTCACCTCATCGAATCCGATGGCGCCCCGATCCGCCAGGGCGCGGAGGGCGGCCAGGGCGATGAAGCGGTGGTCCACCTCAAAGAAGTCGCGCAGCGCCTCACGCGACTCGCTGCGGCCGAAGCCGTCGGTGCCGAGGCTCACGAGCCCGCCGGGCACCCAGCGGCTGATGCTGTCGGGCAGCATCTTCACATAGTCCGACGCGGCCACCACGGGCCCCTCCCCCTTCTCCAGCAGGCGCGTCACCCAGGGCTTCCTGGGTTTGGCGCCGGGGTGGAGGAGGTTCCAGCGGTCGGCGGCCATGCCGTCGTTGCGCAGCTCCTTGTAGCTGGTGACGCTCCAGACGTCGGCAGCCACGCCGAAGGTCTCCGCGAGCAGAACCTGCGCCTTGAGGGCCTCGTTCAAAATGGCGCCGCTGCCGAGGAGCTGGACGCGGTGGCGGAGGCTTTTTCCCTCCGGCGCCGGACGGAACCGGTACATGCCGCGCAGGATGCCCTCGCGCACGCCTTTTCCGGCGGGCATGGGGGGCATGGCGTAGTTTTCATTCCCCACGGTGATGTAATAGAAGACGTCCTCGCCCCCGGCGTACATCCGCCGGATGCCGTCCTGGATGATCACGGCCAGCTCGAAGGCGAAGGCGGGGTCGTAGCATTTGAGGTTGGGCAGGGGCATGGCCAGCAGATGGCTGTGGCCGTCCTGGTGCTGGAGCCCCTCGCCCGCGAGGGTGGTGCGCCCGGCGGTGCCGCCGATCATGAAGCCCTTGGCCCGCATGTCGCCCGCCGCCCAGACCAGGTCGCCGATGCGCTGCATGCCGAACATGGAGTAGTACACGAAGAACGGGATCATCGGGAGGTGGTGCGCGGCGTAGGCGGTGCCGGCGGCGATGAACGAGGACATGGCGCCGGCCTCGGTGATGCCCTCCTCCAGAATCTGGCCGTCCTGCGCCTCCTTGTAGTACAGGAGGTTTTCGGAGTCCACGGGCTCGTAGAGCTGCCCCTTGGAGGCGTAGATGCCGAACTGGCGGAAGAGCCCGTCCATGCCGAAGGTGCGCGCCTCGTCGGGCACGATGGGCACGATGGCCCTGCCGATCTTCTCGTCGCGCAGGAGGTTCAGCAGGATGCGGACAAAGGCCATGGTCGTCGAGACGGGGCGCTCGTTCCCGTGGAGGAACTCGTCGAAGGCCGCGTCCGGGGGCGCCTCAAAGGGCAGCTTCACCACGTTGCGCCGGGGGACGGGGCCGCCCAGGGCTTCGCGGCGCCCGCGGAGATACTGGATGGCGGGGCTGTCGTCCGGCGGGGCGTAGAAGGGGGCGTAGGCGATTTCCTCGTCCGAGATGGGGATGCCAAAGCGGCCCCGGAACTCCCACAGCTCCTCCTCGTTCAGCTTCTTCTGCTGGTGGGTGATGTTTTTTCCCTCGCCGCTTTCCCCCAGGCCGTAGCCTTTCACGGTCTTGGCGAGGATGACCGTCGGCGATCCCGTGTGGTTCACGGCGCGGTGGTAGGCGGCGTGCACCTTCAGGGGGTCGTGTCCGCCGCGCTTGATCTTGCGGAGCTGCTGGTCCGTGAGCAGGGCCAGGAGCGGCTCCAGCTTTGGCTCGTGCGCGAGCAGCCGCCTGCGGATATAGTCGCCCGACTCCACACTGAACTTCTGGTATTCCCCGTCCACGAGGGTGCCCAGGGCCCGGGCCAGAATGCCCTCGGTGTCCTTGGCGAAGATGGGATCCCATTCGCTGCCCCAGAGCACCTTGATCACATTCCACCCGGCCCCCCGGAAGACGGCCTCCAGCTCCTGGATAATCTGGCCGTTGCCCCGCACGGGCCCGTCGAGCCGCTGGAGGTTGCAGTTGATCACAAAAATGAGGTTGTCCAGCCGTTCCCGTGACGCAAGCGTAATGGCGCCAAGGGTTTCCGGCTCATCCGTCTCCCCGTCCCCCAGGAAGGCCCACACATGGCCCCCGTTGGCGGGTTTCAGGCCGCGGTGTTCCAGATAGCGGTTGAACCGGGCCTGGTAGATGGCCATGATGGGGCCGAGGCCCATGCTTACCGTGGGGTGGTTCCAGAAGTCCGGCATCAGCCAGGGGTGGGGATACGACGACAATCCGCCGCCTTTGGCCAGCTCCCGGCGGAAATTTTCCAGTTGCTGGCGGGAAAGGCGCCCCTCCAGAAAGGCGCGGGCGTAGATGCCGGGGGTGGCATGGCCCTGGAAATAAATCTGGTCGCCGCCGTAGTCCGGGGTGCGCCCGTGGAAGAAGTGGTTGAAACCCACCTCGTACAGGGTGGCCGCGGAGGCGTAGGTCGAGATGTGCCCTCCGATGCCGTCCGACATCCGGTTGGCGCGCACCACCATGGCCATGGCGTTCCACCGGATGACCGATTTAACGATGCGCTCCAGTTCCCGGTCGCCGGGATAGGGCGGCTGCTGCTCCGGCGGGATGGTGTTCTGGTAGGGGGTGTTGGCCGTGAAGCTGTCCGGCACGCCCAGGGCGCCGGCCTCCGCGCACAACAGCGACAGAAGTTCCGCCGCCGCCCCGGTTCCCTGGTCCTCCACCAGGCTTTCCAGCGCCTCCACCCAGTCGCTTATCGTGTCTTCGGGCAAGTACTTATCCGCCATGACCATTCCCCGGGGGTTAGAAAGGGGCGCGTGCCCGCGCCGGTGCTCCGCAATTCCCGCAGCGATAACTGGGGATTCAATAGTATATAACATTGCGGGGGGGGAAAACCTTCCGGCGACCGTGCGGCGGAGCGGGCCGCGCCATCTCTGTAATCCGCCACGATTCGGGCACTTCCGACCGGAACAGGGGCGGGCGCGCGGTTGCATTCCCTTCCGGCTGTTTGGTATAGTTCTGCCTCCGTGCGGGGGAGCCCTGTCTCCGCGCTGGACAGCCTTTCGCGGCTGTCTTTTCGGGATATTCCACGGCAAGCGAGCGATGGGAAGACAATGTTTGAGAGCCTGACAAAACGGCTGGAATCGGCGTTCAAGACGATTCGCGGCCAGGGTCGCCTGACTGAAGCGAACATGAAAGACGCGCTTCAGCAGATCCGCCAGGCGTTGCTTGAGGCGGACGTCCACTACAAGGTCGTCCAGAAGTTCATTGCGGACGTGCAGGCGGCGGCGGTGGGCGAGAAGGTGCTGGACAGCATCCATCCCGGCCAGATGATCGTCAAGATCGTCCACGACGAGCTGGTGAAGCTGATGGGGGCGCAGAACGCGCCCCTGGCCTTCGCGGCGAAGCCGCCGACGGTCATCATGATGGTGGGCCTGCAGGGCCAGGGCAAGACGACCACGGCGGGCAAGCTGGCCGTGATGCTCAAGCGGCAGGGGCGCAAGCCGCTGCTGGTGGGCGCGGACGTGTACCGTCCCGCCGCCATTGAGCAGCTGGAGATTGTGGCCGGGCAGGCCGGGGTGGAGTCTTTCAGCCTGGGCGTGAAGGCCAATCCTGTGGACATCTGCCTGATGGCCCGGGGCGAGGCCTCGCTGCGCGGCTGCGACGTGCTGATTCTGGACACGGCGGGGCGCCTGCACGTGGACGAGGAGATGATGGGCGAGGTCCGGCGCATTGCCGCGCAGATGGCCCCGCAGGAGATACTCTTCGTCGCGAGCGCCATGACCGGCCAGGACGCGGTGCGCTCGGCGAAGCAGTTCAACGACGCGGTGCCCCTGACGGGCGTGGTCCTGACGCAGATGGACGGCGACGCGCGGGGCGGCGCGGCGATCAGCATCATCGAGGTGACCGGGCGTCCGGTGAAGTTTGTGGGCACGGGCGAGAAGCTGGACGCGCTGGAGCCCTTCCATCCCGGGCGCATGGCGGACCAGATCCTGGGCATGGGCGACGTGGTTTCGCTGGTGGAGAAGGCGCAGCAGGTGGTGGACCAGAAACAGGCGCTGGACTTCCAGAAAAAGGCCCGCAAGGGCGACTGGAACCTGGAGGACTTTCTGGCGCAGATGCAGCAGGTGAAGAAGCTCGGGGCCTTCGGCGACATTGTCAAGAAGATTCCCGGGCTCGGCAAGATGATGCCGGACGACCTGGACGGCGCCGAGGACGAGCTGAAGTACACGGAGGCGATTATTCTTTCCATGACGCGGAAAGAGCGGCGCAACCCGGTCATTATCAACGGCAGCCGCCGCCGGCGCATCGCCGAGGGCAGCGGCACCACGGTGCAGGAAGTGAACGCGCTTCTGAAGGATTTTCAGAAGATGCGCGACATGATGAAGCAGATGATGAGGGGCCCGAAGGGCGGCGGCAAAGGACGCGGCCTCCGCGGACCCCTCCCACCCATGCCGGGGCGCTAGGCCGGCAGAGAGGACAGCAATGGCAACAGTTATCCGTTTGAAGCGCGGCGGGCGCAAGAAGAAGCCGTATTACCGCATCGTGGTCCAGGACTCCCGGAACCGCACGCGGGGGCGCGAGGTCGAGATTCTCGGCGTGTACCACCCCGCCGCCCGGCCGGCGCCCGTCAGCGAGGTGAACGCGGTCCGCGCGCTGGACTGGCTGCGCAAGGGCGCGCAGCCCTCGGACACGGTCCGCGCGATCTTCAGCAAGCTGGGCGTCATGAAGCATTTCGGCGACGGCACCACGCCCGAGACCGAGACGGCGCAGGCCGTCGGCGCGGTGGTCGAGGACAAGGGCTACACCCCCCCCGCCCCGGTTGTCGAGAAGCCGAAGCCCGAGGCGGCGCCGGTTGAAGAGGCGGAAGCCCCGGCCGAGGCCCCCGAGGCGGCCGAAGAGGCCCCGGCGGCTGCGGACGCGGCGCCCGAAGAGGCGGCCTCCGAAGAGCAGGCGGCCGAATGATTCCGGCGGCGGAACTGGTGGATTTCGTGGTGCGGCGCCTGGTGCACCACGAGGACGAGCTTCGACTGGAGACGGTGGAGGAGGAGGGCGGCGGCGTCATCCGGCTCACCATGAACCAGGAGGACGTGGGCCGCGTGATCGGCCGGAACGGCCGCACGATCAAGGCGCTGCGCACCCTGGTGAGCACCGCCGCGGGCGGATCGGAGAAGGCCGTGCGGGTTGAAGTGGCCGAGTGACCGTTTGTTCCGGAAAGGCGCGCCATGAGGATAGACATCCTCACCCTGTTCCCGGAGCTGCTGGAGACGCCGTTGCGGACCAGCCTCCTCGGGCGGGCCGTTGAAGACGGGCTGCTCACCGTTGCGGTGACCAACCCGCGGGACTTTGCGGACGGGCGGCACCGGACGGTGGACGACGAGCCCTACGGCGGCGGCGCGGGCATGGTGATGCAGTGCGGGCCGCTGTTTGCGGCCGTGGAAAGTTTAAGAGACAGGAACACCCTGCGGCGGATCGTGCTGATGTCGCCCCGGGGCCGCAGGCTCGACCAGGACCTTGTGCGGGAACTGGCGGCGGAGCCGGACCTGGTGATTCTCTGCGCCCGGTATGAGGGCGTGGACGAGCGGGTTTCGGAGGCCCTGGTGACCGACGAGATTTCCATCGGCGACTATGTGCTCAGCGGCGGCGAACTGCCGGCGCTGGTGCTGGTGGAGGCGGTCAGCCGGATGATTCCCGGGGTCGTGGGAAAATGGGAGTCCGTGGACACGGACTCCTTCTACCACGGTGTGCTCGGGCCGCCGCAGTACACGCGCCCGCCGGAATTCCGGGGGATGCGCGTGCCGGAGGTCCTGCTGGGCGGAAACCACGCGGCCGTCGGCCGCTGGAGACGTAAGGAGGCCCTGCGCGCCACGCGGACGCGCAGGCCGGATTTGCTGGCAAACCTGACAAGCGAGGACATGGACCTGCTCGCCGAGATTGAATCGGAGCGCGGGCGGCCGAACACGGACAAGGAGAAGTCACAGTGAACATCGTTGATGAATACACCCGGCAGCACGGGAAGGAAGCGGACAAACTGCCCAAGTTCAACGTGGGCGACACCGTCCGCGTCCACTTCCGCATCGTCGAGGGCGAGAAGGAGCGCATCCAGGTCTACGAGGGCGTGGTGATCGGCCGGAACCGCGCCGAGAGCGCGGACGCCACCTTCACCGTGCGCCGCGTGGCCTTCGGCGAGGGCGTCGAGCGCGTCTTCCCGCTGCACTCCCCGCGCGTGGAAAAGGTCGAGGTGATCCGCGAGGGCCGCGTCCGCCGCGCCAAGCTGTATTACCTGCGCGACCGCGTCGGCAAGGCCGCGCGCGTGAAGGCGAAGCAGCGCAACGCCTGACCCCCGCGTTTGATTTCTGGAACCCGTTGCGGGCACAGTGTGCAACTGTGCCCGTTTCTTTCGCCGCCGGCGGCGGACGCAGAACCAACCACAAGGAGTCCCAGCCATGGCAGACAAGACCGAAGGACAGAAACAGGTGAACACCAACCTCGCGAAGACGGTGGCCTTTCTCGAAAAGAAGGGATACAAGGCGCGCTACGATGACGAGGAGGCGCAGACGGTCGTGGCGTACAAGGACGCCCGGCAGGACACGCTGATTTTTGTCCATGTGCCCGCGGACACCCCCGGGCGCTTCGCCGTGAACGCCATTGTGGAGTGCGTCGAGGGGGACGTCATTGACGCCTGCCTGTCGGCGGCCAACATCGTGAACGCGCACGAGCAGGGCGCCACCCTTTTTGTCACCCCCAACTCCCCCGACCCGGAAAATGACGCCGAGGCCGAAGAGGGGATCATCATCGCCTCGTCCGTGTGCGTGGCCGACTCCGTCGAGGCCTTTCTCGGCGTTTTCGACTACTGTGTGGACATGCTGGAGGACACCATCCAGGATTACGACGACCTGATGGCCGAGATGCTGGGCGAGGACGAGGAGGAGTTTGACGAGGACGAAGAGGAGGATGAGGAAGACGAGGAAGAGGACGAGGAGGAGAAGTAGGCGGTTCCCCCGTTGAAGCCGCCGGGCTTCCGCGGGTGCGCAGCGCGGAGACGCCGAATGCCGGAGTGTGCCGACTTTTGCGGGCGGGCGGTGGAGCCCGCCCGCGCGAAAATTAACCTGTATCTCGACGTGGTGCGCCGCCGCGCGGACGGGTTCCACGACATAGAGACGCTGTTTCAGTCTCTGGACCTGGCCGACGAGGTTGTGCTGGAGCCGCTCGGGGACGGGCGGCTCACCTTCGAGTGCTCCCTGCCCGGACTCTGCGCGCCGGAGGACAACCTGGCCCTGCGGGCCGCGGCCCTTCTGCGCCGGCACACCGGCTGCGGCGCGGGGGCGCACATCCGGCTGGAGAAGCGCATCCCCGTGGCGGCCGGACTGGCCGGAGGGTCGGCGGACGCGGCGGCGGTGCTGCGCGGCCTGAACCGCCTGTGGGGACTTGGCCTTTCCCGCGGGGAGCTGGCCGCGCTGGCGCTTGCGCTGGGTTCGGACGTGCCCTATTGTCTCGTGGGCGGTCTGGCCGCGGCGACAGGACGCGGCGAACACCTCACCCCCCTCCCCCCTCTTCCCGGCGACTGGCACTGTGTTCTCGCGGACCCCGGCATCCCTGTCCGCGCCGCGCGGGCGTACACCCATCCCCTGCTGGAAAAGTGCGGCCCGCCGCCGGAGGGCGAGGACTGGACCCCCCGGTTCCGGCAGGCGGTGGCCCTCGCCGGCGAGGGGCGGCTGGAGGAGCTGGTGTTCAACCGGCTGGAGCGGCCTGTGTTCGCCGACCACCCCGTGCTGGCGCAGATCAAGGGGACCCTGCTGGCCCGCGGCGCGCGCGCTGCGGCCATGAGCGGCAGCGGCTCCGTGCTGTTCGGCCTGTTTCAGGAAACGGACCCCGTGGAAGAGGCGGTCGCCGCGCTGAAGCGGTCCTTTCCCGAAGTGACCGCGCGCCTTTGCCGTTTCTCGCCCGAGACCACCGCGTAGCGCGGATCTTTCCGCCGGTCACGGGGCTGCGGAAACCTTTCCCCCTGTCCGATGGTCTCTAGGAAAGCGGGAGGTGTCCGTGTCGGCGCGAAGGGTGCGCCGGGCGGCCGGTGTTTCCCCAGAACGTCCGGGAGGTTCCCCATGTCCGAGAAGCGCAGAGTGATTGTCCGTGTGGTGCTGTTTGCCCTGCTGGGTTTGCTGGTGGAGCTGTTCTTCACCGGGATCGGCTCCCTGCGCAGGGGCAATCTCAATTTCACCGGCCATTCCTCCCCGTGGATGATGCTGGACTACGGCATCCTCGGCCTGCTGGTCGGGCCGATGGCCGGGGCGATGAAGCGCAAGCGTCTGCCCCTGCTTCTCCGTGCCGTGGTCTACATGCTTGGCATCTTCCTCGTTGAGTATGTTTCCGGACGCATTTTCGTCGCCTTCGGCATCCACATCTGGGATTACAGCCACCTGCCCCTGAACCTGCACGGCCAGATCACCCCCTGGCCTATGCCCCGTACTGGTATGCCCTGGGGCTGGGGCTGGAGCTGCTCAACAAGTGGATTGACGCCTGCGCGGCGACGCTGGCGGGCGGTTTCACGGCGGAGGAGCTGGCGGCCCTGGCGAGGGAACGCCGGGCGTCCGCGGACGGCTGCGGCTGCGGGTGCGACGCCGGAAAGGGCTGAGGCGCGTCAGTCAATCAGCTCCGCGCGCGGGAAGGACCCGAGAATCTTGAGGTTCCGCGCGGGTTCGGCGGCCTCCTCCAGCGTCTCCTTCACAACCTGGTCCTCAATGTGGCCGAGCAGGTCAATGAAGAACACATACTCCCATGCCTTCTGCTGCGAGGGGCGCGACTCGATGCGGGTGAGGTTGATTCCCCTTCGGAAGAACGGGAGCAGCAGGTTGTAGAGCGCGCCGGGCTTGTCCTTCACCCACACGAGGATCGAGGTCTTGTCGTCGCCGGTCCGGGCGACCATCTGGCGTCCGACGACGACGAAGCGGGTGAAGTTGTGGGGCGCGTCCTCGATGCGCTCCATGAGGATGTCGAGCGAGTAGGTGGCCGCGGCGAGGCGGCTGGCGATGGCGGCGGTGCCCGGCTCCTCGGCGGCGCGGCGGGCGGCCTCGGCGGTGCTGCTCACCTCGATGAGCTCGGCACGCGGCAGGTTGGCCCGGAGCCAGTTCCTGCACTGGAGGATGGCGTTGTCCTTTGAGTAGACGCGCCGGACCTCCTCCATCGGGGACTTCGAGAGCAGGTTCTGCGTGATGTGCAGGAGCACCTCGTTCACGATCTTCAGCTCAGAGGTGATGAAGCGGTCCAGCGTGTCGCTGACGGACCCGCCCATGGAGCTCTCCACGGGGACGATGCCGTAGTCAATGCGCTCGCGCTCCACCTCCGTGAAAACGTCCTGGAACGAGGGCAGCGGGTGGTATTCCGCCTCCGCGCCGAATACGCGCAGGGCGGCCATGTGGCTGAAGGTGTCGCGCGGGCCGAGGAAGGCCACGCTGGTGGGCTTTTCCAGGGCGCGGATGGCGCTCATGACCTCGCGGTAAACCGCCGAGAGCGCCTTGTTGTCCAGGGGCCCCCTGTTCTTTTCCGCGAGGCGGTGGAACACGGCCTTCTCCCTCTCGGGGACATAGATGGGCGCGTCGCTTTGGCGCTTGAGCTCTCCGATGGCCATGGCGGCCTTCGCGCGGAGGTTCAGGCACTCCACAATCTTCTCGTCCAGCTCGTCAATCTGTTTGCGCAGTTCATCGAGGGTCACGGTGTTTTCCTTCCAGAATCTCCAGCGGAGCCAGCCCAATCATAAGCAGGGCGACCTTCCCCGTGTCAAAACGGACCCGGGCCTTGATTCTGCCGCCGGTGGTGGAGACGTGTATCACGGTGCCGGACCCAAAGGTGGCGTGGCGCACCCGCGTGCCGTTCTTGAGCGGTGCGGGGGCCTTGTCCCGGCTTTCCGCGCTTTCCTCGTGCCGCGCCCGCCGGGGTGCGCCGGGCGCTCTCCCCTCCCCCCGCTTCGGCTCCTGGCCGGCAACGGGCTGGAGGCTCTCCTGCCCGATCTCCCGGACAAACCGGGAAACCTCACGATTCTTATCGGGTCGTCCGTAGATCGTGCGCTCTTCAGCGGATGTGAGGGTAAGCGTTTTTCGTGCGCGGGTCATGGCGACATAGCACAGCCGTCGCTCTTCCTCGATATCCGCGTCCCAGTCGTCGCCCCGTAACAGCGGGAAAAGCCCCTCCTCCAGGCCAGTCACATAAACATTCTCGAACTCGAGCCCCTTGGCGCAGTGGCAGGTCATGAGCGTGATCGCCGGGGCGGAGGTGTCCCAATTGTCCACGTCGGAAGAGAGCGCCATGTCCGCAAGGAAGTCTGCCAGCGGGGTGCCCGACTGTTTGTCGTGCTCCACGCAGGCGGAGACGAATTCGTCCACAATCGAGAGGCGGTCGCGCATCTCCTTTTCGTCGCTCTGCTGGATGAAGCCCCGGTAGTTGACCCGATCGATGACATCCTCCAGCAGCCCCGCCACGGGCGCGTCCTTCGCCCGGAGGGACAGCTCGTCCACCAGCGCCACCAACTGCGCCACAGAATGGCGGGCACGCTGGGGGAGCGTCTCGTCGAGTTCGATCTCCCTCAGCACATCGAAAACGGGCATGCGCCGCAGGGCGGCGTATTCTAAGACGCGCTCCTGCGTAGTCCCGCCGATACCGCGCGCGGGCACATTGATGATTCGGCGCAGGGACTCGTCGTCCCGCGGGTTGACCAGCAGGCGCAGGTAGGCCAGCAGGTCCTTGACCTCCTTTCGGCTGTAAAACTTGATTCCGCCCACAATCGCGTAGTTCAAGTTGCCGAGTCTGAGTTGTTCCTCGAACAAGCGCGACTGCGCGTTGGTACGGTAAAAGATGGCAACAGACTCTGGAGCAAAGCTGTTTCTTGTGATGTCTTTAACGACGAACTCAGCCTCGTCAGAGCCGCTCTCTGCCCACTTATGCCGGACCTTCTCCCCCGCCTCGTTGGGCGTGCGCAGGGTTTTTCCCAGGCGGTTGATGTTGTTTGCCACCACCCGGTTCGCGGCGTCGAGGATGTTCCGGGTGCTGCGGTAGTTCAGCTCCAGCCGGTGGACCATCGCCTGCGGGAAGTCCTTGGCGAAGTCCAGAATGTTGTTGATGTCGGCGCCGCGCCAGGAATAGATGCTCTGGTCCTCATCGCCCACGGCAAAGATGTTCCCGTGGCCCTCGCCGAGGCGGCGGGCGATCATGTACTGCGCCCGGTTGGTGTCCTGGTACTCGTCAATCAGCACGTGGCGGTAGCGCCGCTGGTACTTCTCCCGCACCTCCGGATGGTCCTCCAGCAGCCGCACCAGCAGTGCCAGCATGTCGTCGAAATCCACCGCTGAGGCCGCCTGCAGCGCGTCGTGGTAGGCGTCCCACAGACGCAGGAAGGACTTCGCGTGCGCCGGGTCGGGGGTGTCGTTCTCGTCCTTCGGCGTCTCCACCTTCTGCTTAAACCGGGATATCCAGGAAAGGACAGCCCGCGGAAGCACCGGGGTGAACCCGGGGGGCAGCTCCCTCACGAGGCGCTTCATCAGGGAGAGCTGGTCGCCGTCGTCGAAGATGGTGAAAGTGCGCGAACGCCCGAGGTGCTCCATTTCCCGGCGCAGGACAAACAGCGCGAAGGAGTGGAAGGTGCCCAGAAAGGCGCCCGTGTTGCCTGCGCTGAGGCGCTGCTCCAGGCGCGCCCGCATCTCCGCGGCGGCCTTGTTGGTGAAGGTCAGGGCGAGAAGCTGATACGGCGGGACACCGCGCTCCTCCGCGAGCCAGGCCATGCGCTCAATGATGACGCGGGTCTTGCCGCTGCCCGCGCCCGCCAGCACCAGCACGGGGCCGTCGGGGGCTTGCACCGCCGCCAGTTGGGGGTCGTTAAGAGAAACCGTGCTCACCGTTTCCGTTCTTTCCGGTGTTGGGGCGCGCCTTTGGGGTCAGCCGCGCAGGATGATGTCGTCGGGCTCCACCAGGGGCAGCGCCTTCAGGTCGTCGGGAATCTGGTCCGGCGGGTAGCTTTCCATGGGCAGCTCCGCGAGGGGGCGGTAGGGGCAGTCGAAGCGGGCCTCGCCCGCGCTGCGGTCAATCAGCACCGAGATGCCGGCGACCTCCGCGCCGCGCGCGCGCAGATGCTCCACGGTCTTCAGGATGGACCCGCCGGTCGTCACGATGTCCTCCACGACCAGCACCCGGCTGCCGGGTGCCACGGTGAAGCCGCGCTTTACGGCCATGCCCCCCTGCCCGTCCTTCTCCGAATAGGCGCAGCGGCAACCCAGCGACTTCGCCGTCTCGTAGGCCAGCACGATGCCGCCGGTGGCCGGGCCGACCACGAGGTCCACGGCGTCGCCGCGGAAGGCATCCGCCATTGCGGCGCACAGGCGCGCCACATGGTCCGGGTGCTGCATGACGCGCGCGGCCTGCAGGAACTGCCGGCCGTGCCGCCCGCTGGTGTAGATGAAATGCCCCTCCAGCAGGGCACCGGTCTTGCGGAAAACTTCAATCACCTCTTCGGGCGTCATGCGTTGATCTCCTTGAGAATGTTGTCCACGGCCTCGGCGGGATCGGGGGCGCGCAGGATGGGCCGCCCCACCACAATCATGTTGGCCCCGGCCCGCACCGCCTCGCCGGGGGTCATCACGCGCTGCTGGTCGTCCAAAGAGGCCCCGGCGGGGCGCACCCCCGGGGTCACAATGAGGGCGTCCGGCCCCGCCGCGGCGCGGACCAGGGCGATTTCATGGGGCGAGCACACGATGCCGTGCGCCCCGGCGTCCAGCGCGGTCCGCGCGAGCCGGGGGACGGCCTGCGCCGCCGTCTCCGAAAGGCCCAGATCGTCCCGCAGCGCGTCGTCGCTGTGGCTGGTGAGGATGGTGACGGCCAGCAGGCGCGTTCCGGTCCCCTCCACGGCCTCGCGGGCGGCGGCGACCATCTTCCGGCCGCCGAGGGCGTGCAGGGTCATGAGTCCCGCGCCCGTGGCGGCGCCGGCGCGGGCGGCGCTGGCGACGGTGTTCGGGATGTCATGGAACTTCAGGTCCAGCATGACCTCCTTGCCGAGGGCGCGCACCTCCCCGACGATGGAGGGGCCGCAGCGTGTGAAGAGCTGCGACCCGATCTTGAACCAGCGGCAGCGGCCGCAGCGTCGGACCGTTTCGAGGGCCTCCTCGCGCGAGTCCACATCCAGCACAACAATGAGTTCGGGGTTCATAAAAACACCTCGTCTGGGGGGGAAACGTCTCTTGGCGGCATACTTTACAGGGAAAGGCGGGGATCAGTCCACCTTCATTGCCCCGACGAGGTCGGAGATGCCGGCGACGCCCTGGCGCGCGCAGTAGGCCTCCAGCCCCTCCACAACGCGGAGGGCCGTGTCGGGACGGCGGAAGGACGCGCAGCCCACGGCCACCGCCGAGGCGCCCGCGAGCAGGAACTGGACGGCGTCCTCCGCCGTGCAGATGCCGCCCATGCCGATGATGGGGATGCGCACGGCGCGCGCGGCGTCCCACACCATCTTGACGGCGACGGGCCGGATCGCGGGGCCGCTCAGGCCGCCCACGATGTTGCTGAGGATCGGCCGGCGCGTTTCCGGGTCAATCCCCATGCCCAGCAGCGTGTTGATGAGCGAGAGGCCGTCGGCCCCCGCCTCCTCCGCCGCGAGGGCGGGCTCCGTGATGTCCATCACGTTGGGGGACAGCTTGATGAAAACGGGCAGTTTGGTGGCCGCCTTGACCGCGCGGGTGTATTCCGCGACGCGCTCCGGGGACTGGGACACCAGTTTGCACCCCCGCGTCTTGGCGTCGTGGACGTTCGGGCAGGAGAGGTTGGCCTCAATGGCGTCCGCCCCCCCCTCCCGTTCCAGGATTTCGGCGAGTTGCGCGTATTCGTCCGGGGAATAGCCGTAGATGTTGCCGATGACGGTGCAGCCCCTTTCCCGGAGGAAGGGCAGCTTGTCGCGCAGATAGGCTTCGATGCCCACGTTCTGCAGGCCGATAGCGTTGAGCATGCCCGCGGGCGTCTCCACGAGGCGGGGCGGACGGTTGCCCGCGCGGGGCTGGAGGCTGAGGCTCTTCACCGTGACCGCGCCCAGGCGCGCCACGTCAAAGTAGCGGTCGTATTCCTGCCCGTAGCCGAAGGTGCCCGACCCCACGGTCACGGGGTTCTTCATGGCAAGGCCGCCGATGTTCACCTGCATGTTCACGCTTGCTGCGGACATTTCACCGTTTCCCTCAGGCGGACCAGTTGATGATGCGCGAGTCGAAGACGGGGCCGTCGGAGCAGACGCGCACCATGCGCTCCGCCTCGATCTCCACGTTGGCCTCCACGACGCAGCCCATGCACACGCCGTCGCCGCAGGCCATGAGCGCCTCCAAGGAGGCGTAGCAGAGCGTGTCCAGCTCCGCGCAGACCCCGTGGACGGCCCGCATCATGGGCATGGGGCCGCAGCAGTACACCACCGTGTCCGGCCCGGGTTTCAGGGTGCGCAGGGCGTCCGAGGCGAAGCCCTTGAGCCCCGCGGAGCCGTCGTCGGTGGCCAGGGTCACGCGGCAGCCCATCTGGGCGAAGTCTTTGCTGCACAGGAGGAGCCGGTCAGTGCGGGCGGCCAGGACGATTTCCGGGGTGCATCCCGCCTCGCGCATGAGGCGCTCGGCAAGCCCCGGCAACGGGGCCACTCCAATGCCGCCGCCCACCAGGATGGGCCGTTTTCCCTCCCCGGGCAGGGGGAAGGGCTTGCCCAGGGGGCCCTGGATGTTAAGGGTCTGGCCCGTCCGGTATCCCGAAAGGAGCCGGGTCCCCTCCCCCTCCACCTTGTACAGGATGGAGATGCCGTCGCGGAAGATCCGCTCAATGGACATGGGGCGTCGCAGGAAGGGATGGTACCCCGGGCGCACCTCAATCATGCAAAACTGCCCCGGCAGGGCCTCCGCCGCGATTTCCGGACAGTGCAGGGCCATTCGGTGGTGGCCGGGGGCGGCCTCCTGGTGCGCCTTGATTTCGCAGTCCACGACGTGGGGCATGGGCTATTGCTTCCTGTTGTCCATGTTGAGCTGGGTGCGCAGGAACTCCAGGCCGCTGCGGAGGCGCTCCGCCATGACCTCGCCGACCCCCTCCACCTCCACCAGCTGCTCCTTGGAGGCGCGCATGAGGGCGCTGAGGGTGCCGAACCGCTCCACGAGATTCTTGACGATGGCGTCGGAAAGGCGGCTCATCATGCTGAGGACGCGGTAGCCGCGCGGCACGAGGACCATTTCCAGCCCACGCGCGCCCGCGCCGAAGCCCAGCGCCTGGCTGACGGCGGCGGAGCTCAGGAGGTCCGTGTCGCTCAGGGCGCGGATGCGGTCCACCACCGACTCGGCGGAGCGGTCGCGCGCGTAGTCCTTCACCACAAGCCGCGCCTCCTCGACGGGCTTGAGGAGTTCGGTGACCTGGAGGGCGAACAGGCGGCCCTCCTCGCCCAACTCCTCGATGGCCGGAAGCACTTCGCGCCGGCAGGTGCGCTCCACCATTTCGCAGCGCTGGAGCACGCGGCAGACGTCGGGGAGGTTCACCCAGTCCCCCATCTCGTGCATCGTCAGCTCCTGCAGGGCCTGCTGGAGGCTCTGCACGTACCGCTCCACGGTCTGGATGCCCTGGATGGCCTTGTTCACCGTGACCTGCACCGTGCGCATCTGGTACTTGCGGCCGTGGCAGAAGACGGTCACGCTGGCGCGCCGCTGCGACACGGTGACCACGGAGCATTTCGCCTGGCTGGCGATGCGCTGGGCCACGCGGTGGCGGGTGCCCGTCTCCTCCGAGGGGATCCGCGCGTTGGGCTTCATGAAGCGGTTGGCGTAGTAGATGCGCGTCGCCTTTTCGTTGAGGATGATCGCGCCGTCCATCTTGCTCAGCTCGTAGAGGAGCTGGGGGCGCATTTCCACGTTCACCTCGACCCCGCCCTCGGAGAGGCGGGCGAGCCGGTTCACCTCGCCGAAACAGAGCATCGCCCCCGTGCCCGCCTGCAGGATGTACGCTATGGCCTCCCGGATCGGCGTGCCCGGCGCGACCATGCGTATCGCCTCGTGGAGCGCCTCTTCTTCCGTCTTGATCTTCTTCGGCACGGTCTGTTCTCCATGGTGGCGAAATTCTGTCGCCCCCAAAGTATAAAGCAGAAGGCGGGGGCGTTCCAAGAGCGGGGAAACAGCCCGGATCGCCGGATAAGATGGGCGCGCGCCGGAGCAGCGGCGGGCACGAGATTGCTTCACTTCGTTCGCAATGACGCGGAGACACACGTCATTGCGAACGAAGTGAAGCAATCTCGTGTCAGAACGCCCCAAGTCTGTCGCATCCCGCGGGTGAACCGGCATGTTCGCCGCTATTTCTGAACGTCTTTCCCGGAGGAATCGGGGACGGAGACGGACAGCATGCCGACATACAGGCCGCCGGGTCCGGTGCGGCTCATGTCGGGCGCATAGAAGTCGGAGAGCGCTCCGTCCAGATACAGCGCGTCGCGGCATTTCAGCTCGTCCCGGAAGAAGAGCGCGAAGTCGTTGAAGTTCACCGGGCTGAGAGAAAGCACAAACACCGCCAACGTCTCCGAGAGCATGCCCACACCGCTGCGGACGTACAGGCTGTCGGAGTCCGGGAGGAAGCGCGGGTGAATCTCGCCGTTGGACAGGAGCAGCGGCCCCGATTGCACCGCCAGGTCGGGCTTTATGTTGAGGGCGGCGTAGGCCTCCGTCTCCATGACCCGCCCCTTGCGGTCCTTCACGAAGAAGACGCCGTTGGGCTTCAGGAAGAAATTGCCCCCGCCCTGTTTCCGGTTGAGGGGCTCCATCTCCCTGCCGTTCTCGACATGCAGGCCGAGGGGCGTGTAGTCCCGGGCGTAGATGCCCGCGTTCGCGGCGAAGAGCAAAAACCGGCCCTGTCCGGACAGGTGGTCCCGCAGCGCGTGGAAATGGCACAACGGCGTGCCGTCCTCCCGTTTCCAGTGCAGCGCCAAGTCCGCCGTGTCCAGCGGCACCCGGACCGTGAGATAGCGGACGCCCTTGCTGGAGGCGCAGTCCACCATGTTCACCCCGTTTGGCAGAATGCCAGGGGAAAGATCCCCGGGCGCCCAGAGGGTTCCCGGGACCAGGAGCAGCAAAACCAGCGGCGGCAGAAACCGTTTCACATCCCACCCCTATTTTAAAGGCTCAGCCGGCTCAGGGCACCGATACGGCGGGGACTTCGGCCCGCATTCTGGCGACCACCACCCCGTCCATTTCCGGGGAAAGGGCCTCGCTCCAGTTGCTGCGGGTGACCGCCACCACTGCGGGCGTCTCCAGGGTGTCCGCGGCCTCCGTTGCCTCCACCTTGCCCGGGGGAACGGCAAAGAACCCCGCGTCCAGCACCGACTGGCTGTAGGGCACGATCTTCTCGCCGTTCACCTCGACGGCGGCCCGGTCATTTTGGGCGCCGCTCCAGGCGACATTAAACCCGGCCGCCCGGGAGAGCCGGGCATCCGGCGCCGGCTCCGTGATCTGGACGGCCGGCGGCGCGAAGACGTTGGCCTCGTAAACGGCGTCCTTGCGGCGGAAGAGGAAGGTGTAGGCCTCGTCGGCGGGTATTTCCGCGCTGTAATAGTCGTAGGATTCATCCCTCCGGCGTTCCAGCTCCTGCTGGTTAACCACGATCTCGTCGCCTCTGCCGAGGTACAGAGACACGTCGCCGTCGTCAGTGGGCACGGTGAACCTGGCGGTGGCGACGGTTTTTTCCGGAGTGGTGACCACCTCAAAAAACACCACGATTTCGTTGATGTCGTACCGGGTGGATTTCTGGTTCTTGCAGCCCGGCATCAGCAGGATGCATCCAACGGCCAGAAGGGCGGCACACGCGCGCATGATGATTTGCTCCTTGCGGGGGTGTGCCGGGCC
>JAPXRP010000043.1:0-8957 GCA_033813475.1 Candidatus Hydrogenedentota bacterium | reverse complement strand
AAAACCGGCCCGGCACGCCCATTCTGACACTCCGGCGGAAAAAATGCAAGACATCCCCCCGTCTTCGGCATAATGGCGCATGTCCCTGAGAACCGGAGACCGACACCCATGAGAAACGCCCGCCCGGGAGGATGCCTGGCACTTGCCGTCGGCGCCCTCTGTCTTGCCGGCGCCCTTGCGCTTCTTGCGCTGACCCAGCCTGCGGGGGTTGTGCGGGAGAATGTCGAAATCGCGGGTCCGGGCGGCCGCCCCTGCGGCGGCACCCTGTGGCTTCCCCGGGATCCCGTCGCGGTCGTTGTCATTGGCCACGGGGTGACCGAGAACCGGAGTTGCATGGCCTCGCTGGCCAAGATTTTCGCGGCGAACGGGTATGCGGTGGCGGCGGTGGATTTCTGGGGGCACGGCCGGTCGCGGGTGCCCTTTGACTGGGGGGCCAACCCGGCGCAAATCCACGCGTGGTGCGCCTGGGCGCGGGAACGGTTTTCCGGCCTGCCGCTGGGGTATGTCGGCCATTCGATGGGCGGATTCGCGGGGACCGAGGCCTTTGCGGAGGACGCGCACGGCGTGGGCGCCTTTATTGCCCTGGGCGCGCTGCCCGGGCGCATCCCGAAACCCAAGACCCTGATCGCCGCGGGAAGGTTTGAGGAGTTGTTCTCCCCGGAAGAGGCGTTGCGGAAGGCGGGCAAGGACGCCGATGTGCTTATTTCCCCCCGGAGCAACCATGCCCTGGAGCCGTGGGACTTCACGCTGGCGCGGGGCATGGTGGAGTGGATGACGGCGGCCCTCGCCGTGGAGCGCCCCCCCTCCTTCTCCGCCGTCCGGCATTTCGCCGCGTTGCTGGCGGCGCCCCTGGGCGTGCTGGCGGCCTTCCTGCTGGCCGCCGCGGCGGGGGGGGCATTTCGGGCGGCCGCCACCGAAACGCGCCCCCCCTTTAACATGGGAGCCCGGCTTTCGCCCTATGGCCCCGCGGCCCGCCTGTTCCGGTGCGGGAACCCGTCGGGGCTGGTGAGGGTCACCCCTCCCCTGCCCGCCCTCCTCCGGGCGGCCGCCTTCTGCGTTGTCTTTGTGCTGGTCCTTTCGCTGGTCTTCGACCGGCATTTCTTCACCTCCCTCCCCTTTCATCCCGGCCGCACGGTGAAGTGGCTGGGATTGGGGGCTGTTTTCTCCGCTTTGGCCCTGCTCGACCTGTGGCTGCTTAACCGCGCCACGCCCAACCGGGGAGTGCGGCTTTTTCTCGTGGCCGCGCCCACGCGCATGTTCCCCTGGGTGCTCGGGAGCCTTGTGCTGTACCTCCTCGTGCCGGGGACGGCGTTTGGCGGCATGATGCTTTTTATCCTGGCCTTCATCCTGGGGATGGTCTCCCTGGCCCAGGCGGCGGCGGTGCGGGTGACCGGCGATTCGCGCGCCGGGGCGCTGGCGGCCGGAATGCTCGCGGCCTATGTGTTCGCGTACTGGTTTCCCGTCACCTGACAACGGAGCAAGACAATGGCGAAGAAATGGCGCGTGGTGAAGCGGGTCCTGGGGGCGCTCGCGGCGCTGGTTGTCCTGCTGGCCGCCGGCACGGCCGGCGCGCTGGGGTGGTTCCTCCACCGCACGCCGGGAAACGTGTTCGACTCGAACGGCGTGCCGATTTACTACACCGACGAGGGGGAAGGCGAGCCGGTGATCCTGATCCACGGGGTGGCGGCGAACGCCGACCTCAACTGGCGCAAGCCGGGGGTGGTGCGGGTGCTGTCCCGGGATTTCCGGGTGATCACCCTGGACCTGCGGGGGCACGGGCTGTCGGGAAAGCCGACGGACCCCGCCCAGTACGGCTTGGAGATGATCGAAGACGTTACCCGGCTGATGGACCATCTGGGGCTGGAGACCGCGCATGTGGCCGGGTACTCCCTCGGCGGGTTTCTGGTCCTGAAACTGGTCACCACGCACCCTGAGCGCGTGCGCAGCGCGGCGGTCTGCGCCGCCGGGTGGTCCTCCCTGGTCAAGGAGCTGGACGACATTCCCGCGCCCTATGAGAAGCCCGTGCCGGTGCGCCAAAAGCGCCCCGATCCCGAAGCGCCCGCCGCTCCCCCCGCTCCCCCCGCAGAGGGCGCGTCCCGGGACTCCGCCCGGCCCTCGCCCAAAGCGCCCAATCCCCTCATCGACTGGCTGCGCAACGAAATCGGGGACTTTGTGGTCGGCGACAAGGCACCCATCAAAGCCATGAAAAAGAGGTTCCTCGACCTGACGGTGGCCCGGGAGGAGATCGAGCGGAACCAGGTGCCCACGCTGTGCGTCATCGGCGACAACGACGGCCTCTATTATCTCGGCAAGGAGCTGGGCGAGATCATGGGCGCCGTGGAGTATGTGGAGTTGAGAGGGCCGAACCATCTGACCACCCCCGCGGACCGGAAATTCAAGGAGACGCTTCTCGACTTCTTCCGCCGGCAGAAAGCCGGCTGACCGCCGGGAAAAACGCGCGCAGCTTTTTTGGTTCCCGTTTGCCGGGTCCGTGCTCTATAATGCCGGGAAACCCCCGGCCGCCGGAATCGCGGCCGCAGAACCCCAGGAGACCCACCATGCCGAAGATTGCCATGATCGGAGCGGGAAGCATCGTCTTCGCCAAGACCCTCTTCAAGGACATCTGCGCCACGCCGGCCCTGCGGGACAGCGAGTTCCGGTTCATGAGCCGCACGACGACCAAGCTGGAGCGCCTGAAGGCGTACGCGGACCGGGTCATCGCGGAGAACAACCTGAAGGCCACGGCGATGATCACCACGGACCGCCGCGAGGCGCTGAGGGACGCGGACTTCGTCATCGTGATGCTCCAGATCGGCGGGGTGGAGGCCTTTGAGGCCGATTACAAAATCCCCCTGAAGCACGGGGTGGACCAGTGCATCGGCGACACGCTGGGGCCGGGCGGCATCTTCCGCGCCCTGCGCACCATCCCCGAGATGCTCTCCATCGCGGCGGACATGAAGGAACTCTGCCCGAACGCGGTGCTCCTAAACTATGTGAACCCCATGGCGGCGGTTTGCTGGGGACTGGGGACCGTGCCGGGCCTCCAGTATGTCGGCCTGTGCCACGGCGTGCAGACCACGCTGGACCTCATCGCGGGCTATCTGGGCGTGCCGAAGCAGGAGATAGACTTCCTCTCCGCGGGCATCAACCACATGGGCTGGTTCCTGAAGATGTCGCACCGGGGGGAGGACCTCTACCCGCGCTTCAAGGAGCTGTGCGAGAAACCGGAGTACTACATCAACGAAAAGGTCCGGATCGAAGTCATGCGCCATTTCGGCTATTTCATGACCGAGAGCACCGGCCACCTGTCGGAGTACGTGCCGTGGTTCCGCAGCAGCGCCGAGGGCATGGGCCGCTACTGCGACGAGCCGTCTTTCGGCGGCGAGACGGGCGCGTATTTCAAATGGTGCCGCCTCATTGCGGACCAGTTGGAGAACGTGGACATGCTGGCGGAGGAGTCCGCCGCCCTCGACGGGCGCAGCGTGGAGTACTGCTCGTACATTCTGGAGGCGCTCACGACGGGCGTGCCCTTCAAGTTTCAGGGCAACGTGCGCAACGAGGGCTACATCACCAACCTGCCGATGGGCTGCTGCGTGGAGGTGCCGGTGTTTGCGGACAAGATGGGCCTGCACCCGACCTTCGTGGGGGCGATTCCCTCCCAGTGCGCGGCACTCAACCTCACGAACGTGAACGTGCAGGGGCTGTCGGTCGAAGCGGCTGTCTCCGGCGACCCGGAGCTGGTCGTGGCGGCCTGCGCCCTTGACCCGCTCACCTCGGCCTGCCTCACCCTCAAGCAGGTGCGCGACATGGTCGCGGACATGCTGGAGGCCGAGAAGCAGTGGCTGCCGCAGTTCGCGGGCAAGTCCCTCCGGCCCGCCCCCCACATTGAGACCCCGGCGGGCACCGCCCACGCCTCCGTGCCGCTGGACCCGGCCCTCGCCGTGGTGCACCGCTTTGGGGAGCTGGCCCAGAAGGCGTCCTCGTAAACCACTTTCCCGGCGGCCGCCAAAGGCCCCGGGGTCAACGTTTGGGAGTCAGGAGCATGGTTAAGAAGAACAGCATGAGCCGCCGCGCCTTTCTGGCCGGTGCGGCGGGCGCCGCGGCGGGAGGCCTTCTTCCCCGGAGCGCCCGCGCCGCCCAGGCGGCCCGCAGGGTGCCGCCGAGCGAAAAGGTCCGCGTGGCCGTCATCGGCACGGGCGGCATGGGGTCGCGCCACATTGAGGCCCTCATCAGCAACCCCAACTGCGACCTGGTGGCCCTGTGCGACGCGGCCAAGGGGCGCTACATGCCCGTGCTGGACAACGTGGAGAAGCTGTCCGGCCGCCGGCTGGACGGCTACCAGGACTTCCGGCAGGTGCTGGACCGGCAGGACATAGACGCGGTCTTTGTCGTCACGCCGGACCACTGGCACCCCCTGCTCACCATCCTGGCGTGCCAGGCGGGCAAGGACGTCTACGTCGAGAAGCCCGTCTGCCCGACCGTGCGCGAGGGGCGCGCCATGGTGGAGGCCGCCCGCCGCTACGGCCGCGTGGTGCAGGTGGGCACGCAGCAGCGCTCCATGCCCGTGTTTCAGAAGGCCATTGACATCGTCCAGAGCGGCCGCCTGGGCACGATCACCCACGCGGGCGCCTGGGTCGGCGTGAACGAGTGGCAGACGGGGGACACCCCCGCCGAGCCGCCCAAGGGCTTCGACTGGGACATGTGGCTGGGGCCCGCGCCCTGGGTGCCCTGGTCTCCCGAGCGCATGAGCTGGATGGGCTGGCACGACTACGCGCGCGGCGGCCAGCTCACCAACTGGGGCGTCCATCTGATGGACATCGTCCAGTGGGGCATCCGCCAGGACCGGCCGCTGAGCGTGCAGGCCCTGGGCGGCAGCTATCTCGGGAACGCCGGGCAGGACAACTACAGCACCATCGAGGCGATCCTGGAGTATCCCGGGTGCACGGTGACCTGGGAGCAGCGCCACAGCAACACCAACGCGAACAAGGGCTACGGCATCACCTTCTCCGGCACGCAGGGAAGGCTGTTTGTGGACCGGGGCAGCTTCGTGGTGGAGCCCGAGGGCGTGGGCATCAAGGAGTGGGTGGGCGAGCCGGAGAAGAGCTGGGCCTACCCCCCGCATCACGACAACTTCTTTGAGTGCATCAAGACGCGCCAGCGGCCCGCCGCCGACATCGAGCAGGCCTTCCGCACCACCACCGCCGTCCTGCTCGCGGGCATTTCCCTCAAGGTGGGAAAGAAACTGCACTGGGACGGCGAAACGGAAACCTTTCTCAACGACGAGCAGGCCAACCGACACCTCACGCGGGACTACCGCGCGCCGTGGCACCTGTAGGCGGAGACACCCCATGAGACATTTTCCTCTTCTTGTGCTGTTGCTGGCGGCCGCGTCCGCCGCTTTTGCCGCGGCGGAATCCGGCCAGCCCGCGCCCACACTGGACACGCTGCTCAAGGGCATCGCCGGGGACAACGGCCCCGCCCAGTCCCTCGCCCGGCAGCTGCTCCCCCGGCACGGGACGGACGCGCTTCCCGGCCTTGTGGCCCTGTTGGGCGACGAGCGCGACCACGTCTGGCGGACCGCCGCCATGGTCATCAAGGACGTGGCCCAGCAGCCGCCCGCCGTGGTGATGGGCGGCGAGACGCCCGCGCCTCCGCGCAGGGCCGTGCTGGACGCCCTGCTGCCCTGCATCGCCCCGGACCGGCCCAGGCCGCTGATTGAGCGCGCGCTGGCCATTCTCCCGCTGGTGGTGGACGAGGAGACGGACGTCGCGCCGATTGCCGCCCTGCTGGAGAATGCCGGCCTGCGCGACCGCGCCAAGGCCGCCCTGCACGAGGCGGGCACGTCCAAGGCCCTCCAGGCGATGGCTCTGGCCGCCGCGGAGACCGCCAATGCCGATTTTCAATGCGCCCTGCTGTGTTCGCTGTTCAACCGGCAGCCGAAACTCGGGTCGGACGCCTGGTTCGCCGCCAAGCTGCTGGAAAGCCCCTGGCCGAAGGTGCGCGCCGCCGCCGCCCGCATCCTGGCGGAAACCGGCCGGCCGGAGTTCTGGCCGGTGGTTCTTGGCGTGGCCCGCGCAGCCGACGCGACCGCGCAGTTTGAGGCGTGGGACGCCTGCCTGCGCTATGCGGACACGGCGGCCCGCGCGGGGGGGCGCTGGGAGGAGGCCATGGCCCGCTACCGCACGGTGCTGGCCGAAGCCCCGGACACGGTCATTCAGGGCGGCGCCATCGCCGGACTGGGCCGTTTCGGAGACGATTCGGTCATTCCCGAACTCGCTGCAATCCTGAAAGATACGAACGCCTCCCAGACCGCCTCCCCGGCGCTGGGCGCCCTGTGCAGCCTTCAGGGACGCGCCGCGAACCTGGGACTGCTGGACGTGTGGCCCTCGCTTCCGCCGGACGCCGGAGCCGCCCTGCTGCTCAATTTCGGCGCGCGCCGTGACCCGGTGCTCACCCCCCTGCTGGTTGAGCAGGCCGCGTCCGCCGATTCGGCGATGCGCGCCGCCGCGCTGGAGGGGCTGGTGCGCTCCGGCGCGCCGGAGGCCGCCCCCGTGCTGGCGAAGGCGCTGCTGGACGCCCCGGAGGCGGAGCGCCCGCCCCTGGAGGACCGGGTGCGCCGGCTGGCCAATGACCTGCGCGACCACAACCAGCCCGAGGCGGCGGGCCGGGCCTATCTTGCCCTCTACCGCACCACCGCGGACCCGGACCTCAGGGCCGCCGCGCTGGAGGGCGTCCGCCGGCACCCCGTGCCCGAGGCCTTCGACATTGTCATGGACATGCTCGCCTCCGGCGACGCCGAATCCATGCCCGTCGCGGGCATGATCGGCGTGGCCATGGCCGCCATGGATGCGGGAAAGACGGAGGAGGGGAAGAAGATTCTGGACACCCTCATGGGCAAGATGGGCGATCCGGCCACGGCCGGACAGGTGATTGAGGCGCTGGTGCGGCTCCCCAATTCGGAGAAGTACGCCGGACAGCTTGGCGCGATCCGAAAGTGGATGGTCGTCGGCCCCTTCGACTGGACCCCCGCCGAGGGCTTTGCCAAGACCTTCATCAACGAGCCGGACGTGGACCTGTCCGCCGCCTACGACAAGGGGCAGCAGTGGAAGCTCCTCGAAACCGGACACCTCGCCGGGCATCTGGACCTCACCGGACCCCTGGAGATGCGGGACAATGCCGTCGCCTTCGCCCACTGCGTGATTTCCGTGCCCGAGGACATGGACGCCACCCTCCGGGGCGGTTCGGATGACGGCCTCAAGATATGGGTCAACGGCGAGGTGGTGCACGAGAACGACGTGGACCGGGGCTACGCCCCCGACAGCGACGTGGCCCCCGCCAAGCTCAAGGCCGGGAAGAACGCCGTGCTGGTCATGATCTCCCAGCGCATGGGCGGCTGGAATTTCGGCCTGCGCCTGACCCGTCCCGACGGCACCGTGCCCGCCTTCACCGTGGAATGAACCCAAACGCATCTGGAGAACACATCATGCGCGCATTTTCAACGCTTTTCGCCGGGGCCCTGCTGGTGTCCGGCCTGTCCTTCGGCGCCGAGCCGCCGGTCTTTGAGGGCCGCCGGATCGGAACCGGCACCTATGAGTCCGCCGCCGTCTTCGACGTGAACAACGACGGCGTCCTCGACCTGTTCTCCGGCGGGTTCTGGTATCCCGGCCCCGGGTTTGACCGCGCCGTCAAGGCCTGCGAGCCCATGTACCAGGACACCTATTACGACGACTTCTCGAACTATCCCATGGACGTGAACGGGGACGGCTACCTCGACATCGTCACCGGCGGATGGTGGGGCATGAACCTGTCCTGGCGGGAGAATCCCAAGGGCCAGGAGACCGAGTGGACCACCCACCTCGTGGCCGAGGTGGGGAACGTCGAGCGCGCCCTCTTCTGCGACCTCGACGGCGACGGCGTGCCCGAGGTCATGCCCGTCACCAATCCGGTCCACATCTTCAAGCTCAAAAAAGACGCCCAGGGAAAGGGCGCCGGCGGCTTTGAGCAGTTCACCGTCGCCGTGAAGGGCGGCGGCGGCCACGGCGCGGGCGCGGGCGACATCAACGGCGACGGCCGCCCCGACCTGGTCTTCGCCGGCGGCTGGTTCGAAAACCCGGAAAACACCTACGACATGAACGCCTGGGTGTGGCATCCGGAGTTCGAGGCGCCCATGGCCAGCATTCCCATGCTCGTGCACGACGTGAACGGCGACGGGCTGGCCGACCTCATCATCGGCGAGGCGCACAACTACGGCCTCTACTGGCTGGAGCAGGGCAAGGCCGACGGCAAGCGCACCTGGACCAAACACGACATCGAAACGCGCCGCTCCCAGTTCCACGACCTCCAGCTCCACGACATGGACAACGACGGCAAGCTCGACCTCGTGACGGGCAAGCGCTACTACGCCCACAACGGCCACGATCCGGGGGCGAACGACCCCGTCGGCCTCTACTACTACCGCATCAACGGCGGCGCCTTCGAGCGCGTCACGGTGGACTACGGCCCCCCCGACAAGCACAGCGGCGCGGGCATCTACTTCTGGGTCGAGGACGTGGACAAGAACGGCTGGAAGGACATCCTCGCCCCCGGCAAGGAAGGGCTCCACCTCTTCCTGAACCGGGGCCCCGCCCCCGCATCCCCCGCGAAGTAATTCCCCTGAAAACAAAAGCCGCGCGCTCCATTCCGGAACGCGCGGCTTGTGTTTTTCCACTGGTGGAGCAGTGGGGGATCGAACCCCAGACCTCCGCATTGCGAACGCGGCGCTCTCCCAACTGAGCTACTGCCCCAGCGGTCCGCGTATCTTAGCAATTTTTCCGGCGGGTCCGCAAGTTTCCAGGGCAATCGCACTAAAACTGTGACTTCCCCAAAGTTTCCTGCTGATGGCGTTTCTGTCGCCCGGGTTGCCGGCTGATTCCCGGCCCTTTTCGCGTTTCTTCCCTCCCCCCGCTCCCCAGGGCGGA
>JAPXRP010000042.1:11082-27178 GCA_033813475.1 Candidatus Hydrogenedentota bacterium | reverse complement strand
CCGCTGAAGGACGTGGTCAAATGGGTGAACACGGGCTTCGGCGACACCATCGGCAGCATCGGCATCGTGATTCTCGCGGGCTGCATCATCGGCACCTTTCTGGAGAAGTCCGGCGGGGCCTACCGCATCGCGGCGGCGGCGCTGCGCGTCACGGGACGGCGCAATGTCCCCCTGGCCATGGCCGCCGTGGGCTATGTCGTCTCCATCCCCGTGTTCTGCGATTCCGGGTTTGTGCTGCTTTCCCCGCTGGGCCGGGCGCTGTCGCGGAAGGCGGGGGTGCCCCTGGCGGCCTGCGCTGTGGCGCTGGCCATGGGGCTCTATGCCACCCACACCATGGTGCCGCCGACCCCCGGTCCCGTGGGGGCGGCGGGGGTGCTGGGCGCGGACCTTGGGCTGGTGATCCTGTGGGGCATGGGCGCGGGGCTGGTGGCGGCTTTCGCCGGGTGGTTCTTCGCCGTGAAGGTGGCCGGGAGGGTGGTGCTGGCGGGGGAGGCGGAGGCCGCCGACGCCGCACCGGCACCGGAAGACCCACAGGCCCCCCCGGCGCCGAAGGCGCTGGTGCCCATTCTGCTGCCCCTCGCGCTGATCGTGCTGCGCTCCCTCGCGGAGCTTCCGGGGAAACCCTTCGGCGGGGGGCAGGCCGCCGTGCTGCTCTCCTTTCTGGGGCAGCCCGCCGTGGCCCTGCTGTTGGGGGCCTTCCTTTCCTTCCTGCTGCCGGCGAAATTCGACCGCGCCATGCTGTCCACGACAGGCTGGGTGGGCGAGGCCATGACGGCGGCGGCCATCATCATCGTCATCACCGGCGCGGGCGGCGCTTTTGGCAAGGTGCTCCAGAACTCCGGCATCGCCGACGTCATCGGTTCGGCGCTCCAGGGGCGGGAGGGCGTCGGCATTTTGCTGCCCGTGCTGATCGCGGCGGCGCTGAAGACCGCCCAGGGCTCCTCCACCGTGGCGCTGATCACAACGGCGGGGCTGATGCTGCCGCTGCTGGCCCCGCTGGGGCTGGAGGGGGCCACGGCCCGCGCGCTCGTGGTCGTCGCCATCGGCGCGGGGTCCATGATGGTCTCCCACGCCAACGACAGCTTCTTCTGGGTGGTCACCCAGTTCTCCGGCATGACGGTGAACCAGGGCTACCGCCTCCAGAGCCTGGGGTCGCTGGTGACGGGCCTCGCCGCCGCGGCAGCCGTCTGGGCGGCCGCCGCCGTGGTCCTGTAGGACCGCCGGTCAGAGCAGGAAGCGGACGGAGTCGAGGCCGATGCGGAGGAAGGCCATGGGGGTCCACGGGATGGCCTGGGGGAAGATGCGCGTGGAGATGCGGTAGGCCGTGTAGGTGTGGCCCAGGTACCGGGCGAGGGTCATGGGAAAGGGCCCCCGGATCATGGCGCGGACGAGGGGGGCGGCCCATCCCGGCGCCATGGTGTATAGGGAGCCAAGATAGCAGGCGCGGAGCTGCACTTCACGCTCCCGGGGCGTGAAACAGGACAGTTCGGTGGCCTCGTGGAAGCGGGCGCTGTCCGCCCCGGACTCCGGGAGCCACCCGTTCTTGACGCACTCGCGCCAGATGTCGGTGCCGGTGAACGGGGTGCACAGGGCGAAGATGGGCGCCGAGGGCTGGAGGTCGCGGACGAAGTCGAGGGACTGGAAGTCGTCCTCCAGCGTGCTGCCGGGGATGCCCAGCATGGTGCAGGCGTAGGTGGTGATGCGGTGCTTCTCCGCGATGGCGAAGGACTCCCGCACCAGCTTGTCTGTGAGGTTGCGCCGCAGCACAACGTTGCGCAGGGTCTCGTCGCCCGACTCCACGGACATGCCGATGGACTGGCACCCGGCCCCCGCCAGCAGGCGGGCCGTCTCCTCGGTGAGCGTGTTGGACCGCATGAGGCAGTAGAACGGCACGCCGATCCGGCGGGGATACTTCTCCGCGAACTCCAACAGCCAGTCGTCCACCCGGTGGGCGAAGGTGTCGTCGGCGAAGCGGACCAGCCGCAGCGGGGGGAACTCGCGGCGCACCTGGTCAATCTCGTCCAGCACGTTGTCCACCGACCGCCGCCGGAGCACGGGGCCGCACTGCTTGAACATGCGGTTGAACGCGTGGTTGAAGCAGTAGGAGCAGTTGTAGGGGCAGCCGCGCCCGGTGATGAAGGACCGCAGGCCCGAGGTGCGGCAGTAGGGCATGGCCTCGTAGAAGGCGGCGCGCTCGGGGAAAGGGAACCGGTCGAGATCGTGGGAAAGAACCCGACTCACGGGCTCCTTCGCGCCCCGCGGCACGAGATTTGGGATGTCGTCAATGGACGCCCCCGCCTCCAGCCGGGACAGCAGCTCGGGCAGCGCCTCGTCGCCGTCGCCCTGGCAGACGGCGTCGAGGTCCATCTCCTCAAGCACATTGGGGGAGAAGGTGGGATGCGGTCCGCCCATCACCCGGAAGGGCGGCCGCGGCCAGTCCTTCGCCGCCGCCAGAATCTCCCGGTCCGCCGCCCGGAACATCACGAGGTCGGCCGTGGAGGTGCTGTAGGCGACCACGTCGGGACGGAACGCCGCCGCCATGCGGCCCACGCGGTGGCGCCGCAGGATGGCGAGGCGGGTGTCGTGCCCCGCGCGGCGGCACGCCCCGATAAGCATCAGCACGCCCAGCGGCTCCATGAGGAACGGGGTGGAGGAGACAAACAGCACCTTCATGGCGTTTTTCCGGAGGGTGGGGGCGCGGCCGCGTCCGCAGGCGGGGCGGCGCGGCCGCCCGTGTCGGGGCAGGCGGCGGCGGATGGCAGCAGTCCCTTGGTCGCCCGGTACAGCAGGATGGGGAGAAAGGCCGGCAGCAGCCAGGGCTGGGGATGGCTGCGCGCTAGGCGCGCCAGCCGCCGCGGATTCGCGTAGAACTGCCGCAGCGCGCTCCGCTGGCAATGGAACAGCGTCGCGTCGGGCAGGTCTGTCAGGTTGACGCGCATGCCCGAAATGTCCATGTTGTCGTAGCGCAGCCGCGCCAGCTTCTCGGGGTGCTCCCGCCTCACGATGTCGTAGAGCGCCGTGCCGGGGAACGGGGTCACGGTGTAGAACGACGCCGTGTGGAACGGCGACGCGCAGGCCGTGGAAACCGTCAGGCGCAGCTCGTCCTCCGTCTCCGTGGGGAAGCCCAGCATGCAGAAGAGGTTGCTGTACACCCGCCGCGCGGTCATGCGCTCCCCCGCCGCCATAAGCATCTCCACGCGCATGTTCTTGCCCGTGTATTTCTGCAGCCGGGGGGACGCCGTGTCCATGGCCACGCTGCACTGGTACATGCCCGCGCCGACCATCGCGTCTATGACCGCGTCGTCGAGCAGGTCGGCCCGGATGCCGTAGGGGAAGGCCATGCGCGGCCTGAACCCCGCCCGCCCCGCCAGGTCGCAGAAGTCCATGACGCGGCGGGGATGGAAGTTGAAATTGTCGTCCAGAAACTCGAAATCGTTGATCCCGTAGGTTTTGGAGAGGTGGGCCATTTCCTCCAGGATGCGCTCCGGCGAGTTGACCCGGATGCTTCTCCCGAAAGTTTTGTGGCACCAGATGCACCCGTAGGGGCAGCCCCTGCTGCTGTTCAGCGAGGCGTAGCGCCGGCGGAACACGGGGGCGATGGACTGGGCCCGCCAGTAGGCCGGCAGGTCAACCAGGTCATAGGCCGGCATCGGCAGCGCATCCAGGTCCTCCACCAGCTCCACGGGGCCGGGGTTCACCACCACCTCCCCGTTCGCGCCGCGCCAGATCACGCCGGGGATGCCGCCGAAGTCGCGGCCGCCCCCCCTCCAGGCCTGAAGCACGGCCTTGGTGGCCAGTTCCCCCTCCCCGGGCACCACCACATCCACGTCCGCCTCCGCCATCACGGCCTCTTTGGCCGAGGAGGCGTGCGGCCCCCCCGCGAGGATCAGGGCCTTGGGGAGCGCCTGCCGCGCGAGCCGGACCACTTCGGGGAGGAGGTAGGAGGCCGTGGTCAGCAGGGAGAACCCGACCGCATCGGCGCCGAAGGCGACGGCGCGGCGGACGACCTCCTCCGGGGGGCAGTTCTCCAGGCGCTGGTTGACGATCATCGGCTCGACGGACAGCTCGCGGCGCAGGTAGGCCGCCAGCGACATCACGCCGATCGGCGGGGTGACCAGGGGGAAGACCCGGGTGTGATAGCCGATATTTGCCAGAAACAGCTTCAACCAGTCCGCCTTTCGCCGGTCCCGCCGCCAAGCCCGGGGTATGATACCACAGGGCTCCGGAGAACATTCCCCGGGGTCCGGGCGGATGCGGCCGGAAAAGGCGCGTCCCCCCGCGGCGGCGCGGGGGGACGGAGGGGTGTTCTTGCCTCTTCGGGGCTAGTGCGCGCCCGCCGCCGCGTCTCCGGCGGCCTTCGCGTATTCGGGCAGCGTGTTCAGGTAGTTGCCGTAGCCGACGATGAAGGTGGAGAAGACCAGCACGGCGAGGCCCAGGGCCACCAGCACCTGCGTGCGTTTGCTGGCGCCGCGCCACTCGCGCAGGGCCACGCCCCACAGCGTGCTGAAGATGATGATGGACGCCATGTGCAGGGTCCAGCTCGAAAACTTGTACTCGCCCATCTTCGTCTCGCCCATGCTGTAGAAGAAGAACTGCATGTACCACGTCACGCCCGCGAGGGCGGAGAAGACGTAGTTGGACAGCATCGGCACGCGGGCGGTCTCGCCGGTCTCCGTCTTGGCCGTGGCGGTGAAGTACTCGTGCCCGCTGCGGTTCTTCCAGTTCAGGTACATGCACCACAGGAAATTGGTGGTCAGCCCGCCCCAGAGGACGATGATCAGCACCGGCAGGTTCTGCCAAAGGTCGCTGCGGCCCGCGTCCGTGAGCTGCGTCAGCGCGATTTCCGCGATGGGCCGCCCCGCCGCCATGCCGTAGGACATGGAGGCGCTCATGACGCCGGAGAAGGTCGCCACGAGGATGCCCTTTGAGAAGTTGAACTCCTTGATGACGGCCTTCTTCTCCTCCTCGGGCATCTCCTTCTCCTTGGACATGCCCGCCGCGCCGCTGATGGCGATGCCCGCCAGGCAGACAAACACGCCCAGCAGGATGAACTGTCCCGGTGTCTCGGAGACAATCGTCATGAACTCCCCGTTGAAGATCGGCGGCATCAGCGTGCCGAAGGCGGCGCAGTAGCCCAGGGCAATGGCCATGCCCAGGGCGATGCCGAGATAGCGCATCGTCAGGCCGAAGGTCAGCCCGCCCAGGCCCCACATGGCGCCGAAGAAATACGCCCAGAAGATGTTTGGCCCCGGAGCGCTGAAAATCGCCCCCAGCGGGTTCGGCACGAGCAGGCTCGCCAGAATGAACGGCGCGATAAGCCACGAGAAGATGCCGCCCACCAGCCAGTAGGTCTCCCACGACCACACCCGCACCTTGCGGTAGGGGATGTAGAAGCTCGCTGACGCGAGGCCGCCCAGCCAGTGGTAAAAAAGGCCAAGAAGGGGGTTCGGTGCCATGAGGGCGCATCCTTTCCGTGAGAGGTTGACCGCGAAAAAGGGCGAAAAGCCGCCGTCCGGACACGGGCGACACAGCCCGCCGCGCCCGGCCCGCATCAGAATACAGACCGCGCGGGGGGCAAATCAAGACGGCGGAACCACGGAAAACACGGAGTACACGGAAGGGTAGAGGGTCTGTTTCCGTGTGCTCCGTGTGTTCCGTGGTTTCCTATTGCGGCAGTTCGGGCAGGCCGAGGCGTTTGCGCCAGGCGGGGTAGTCCTTTTCGAGGAAGGCGGCGGGCCAGCGGCCGTACCAGCCGTAGCCGGAGCGGCGCTCGAGTTCTACCTCGGCGAGGGTCTCCACGCGCGTGCCGTCTCGGCGGCAGAGGAAGGGCTTTTCCGTCTCCAGGTCGTAGAAGCGCGCCCAGAGGGGCGGCGCGGCGGGGTCGGGCACCGCCACGGTGTCGCTGGTGGCGGTGTGATGGGTGAAGCGGACGGGCTCGATGGGCACCTTTTCCACGCGGAGCCCCTCGATGCGGACCGACTGCAGCCACGCCGCCCCGGCCTCGACGGCCGCGATCACCCGCGCGTCGGGGTCGGGCAGCGCGGTGAGCAGGCGCAGCACGTCGGTGCTCTCCCCGGCGGTGATGGAGGGGAGCTCGTAGGTCCGCGCCTTCACGGGGGCAAAGGTGGCGTGGTCGTGCTGCTGGCACCAGGCGGTCTTGCGCCCGTTCACGGTGATCTGGCAGGCGAGCACGCAGTCCAGCGCGCGGTCCAGGGCCTCCCCGGCGGCGCGGCGGCGGGCGTCGTCGAGCCAGGCGAACTCCGGCGCGCCGGAACGGATGGACAGCAGCATCCGCATGATCCCCGTCATCACGCCGTCGTTGAAGGTGACGGCGTCCACGTCCGCGCCGCGCCACCCGCCCGTGGGGCGCTGCTCGCGCAGGACATAGTCCAGCCCGCGCTCCGCCGCGGCGCGGTGGGCCGGGTCGCCCGTCTGGAGGAACACCCGCGCCAGATACTCCACCTGCGTGTAGGTGTTCCGGTTGTCAAGCGTGCTTTTCTTCAGGCCGTCGCCGCACAGCCGCCGCACCTCCGCCTCCGGAATGTCCGCCAGCCAGTCCACATTCTTCGGCCAGCCGCCGTCCGCATTCTGGTAGCGCAGCAGGTTGGCCGCAATGTCCACGATCTGCGCGGGGTCAAACCGCGCGTCCTTCCGGTCGCGCCCCAGCTTCGCCCGCCAGTGCGAGACGCTGTCCGAAAAGCCGGAAACGTCCACGGGGGCGTACTTTGCGGGACGCTCCGGGACCACGTCCGCGGAAACGGGAACCGCGAGAAGCACGGCTGCGGAAACCATCGCAAACACAATCAGTCGGGAGGCCATGAATCTCCTTCTCTGCCGGCGGACAGGTTGGCAGGGGGCCCTCGACATGTCCGCCGCTGGGGAGAGCGTACCCGGTCCCCCGGCCGGATGCAATTCTTCACCACTGAACACACGGAGCACACAAAAAAGAAGGGGGGATTGCCTCCGTGTGCTCCGTGTGTTCCGTGGTTATTGCCGGGTTGCGGGCGCCTTGCCCCCGGCGGCGGTTTCTGGGATAATCCCGGGAAGTGTTCCGGACGGCCCGAAGACTGGAAAGGGATTGGACAGATGAAGACCAGCCATTGCCTTCTTGCCGCGATCCTCTGCGCCGCCGCCGCGGCCGCGTTTGCCGCCGATTCGCCGCAGTTCCGGGGGCCGGACCGGACGGGGGTGTATCCGGAGCCGGGGCTGCTGAAGGAATGGCCGGAGGGCGGCCCGGAAAAGGCATGGGTGGCCACGGGGATCGGCCGGGGGTATTCCTCGGCGGCCACGCTGAACGGAAAGATCTATGTCACGGGGATGACGGAGGCGATGGAGGGGGTGGTTACGGTGCTGACGCCGGACGGCGCGGTGGAGAAGACAATCCCCTACGGCCGGGAGACGGACGAGCAGCAGGCGCCCGGGGCGCGGTCCACGCCCACCCTGGAGGGAAACCGCCTCTACCTCCTCACCGGCCTGGGCGTGGTGGTGTGCCTCGACACGGACACGGGGGCGAAGGTGTGGGAGGTGGATGTCACCGAACGGTTCAAGGCCGAGAAGCCCACCTGGCATTACGCGGAGTCGCTGCTGCTGGACGGGGACAACGTGATCTGCACGCCCGGGGGCGCGGAGGCGGTCGTCGCCGCGCTCAACAAGCACACCGGCGAGACGGTGTGGACCCTGAAGGAGCCCCAGGACAAGGCGGCCTACTGTTCCCCCGTGATTTTCACGCACAACGGCCGCCGCATCCTCGCCACGGCCACGGGGCGGTTTATTGTCGGCGCGGACCCCGGCACGGGCACGCCGCTGTGGCAGGTGGAGCAGAAAGCCCCCTGGGACATTCACGGGGTGAGCCCCGTCTACGAAAACGGCCTGCTCTACTATGTCGCGGGCGACGGCACCGGCGGCGCGGCGCTCGAACTGTCGCCCGACGGCGCGTCCGTCACCCGGAAATGGGAGGACAAGACCCTGGACTGCCTGCACCACGGGGTGGTGCCGGTGGGCGGGCATCTCTACGGAACGGGCTACAAGCGCGGCGGCAAGCTGGTCTGCCTTGAAATGGGCACCGGAAGCGTCCTGTGGAGCGCCGATGAGGTGACCCTGGGCGTCACCGTCGCCGCCGACGGCATGCTGTATGTCTATGAGGGACCCAAGAAAGGCATCGTCAGCCTGGTTAAGGCCGACCCTTCGGGATATGTCCGCACCGGCCAGTTCACCGTGACCGACGGGGGCGACGACAAACACTGGGCCCATCCCACGATTGCCAACGGACACCTCTATATCCGCCACGGCGACGCCCTGGTCGCTTACAGAGTGTCGGCGGGGGCGAAATAGACCGGGCCGCCGGCGGAGTTGCATCCCTGCGGGGGATGTGACATGCTGGGCGGCGAGCATCCGCGAAAGGAACTGCACGCATGAAAACCCGCCCCACCCGCCGCGGCTTTCTTCAGGTGGCCGCCGGCGCCGCCGTGGCCATGAACGCGTCCAGCTACGCCCGCGTGGTCGGCGCCAACGAGCGGATCGGCATCGGTCAGCTTGGCTGCGGCGAGCGGGGGCGCACGGCACACATGCCCGGCGTGCACGCCCACGAGCAGGCCCACAACGTGGAGTACCGCGCCGTGTGCGATGTCTGGCGGCTGGCCCGCGAGGAGGCTGCCGGCATGGTTCAGAACTGGAACGGAGCGGCCCCGAAGCAGTACGTCAGCCACGAGGATCTCGTCAACGACCCCGACATTGACGCAGTGATGATCGCCACCTGCGACCACCAGCACACCCGGCATCTGGAGGACACGGCGCGGGCGGGCAGGGACGCCTACTGCGAAAAGCCCCTCGCCAAGGACTTGGAAAGCCTGAACCGGGTCTGCGATGTGGTGCGGGAGAGCGGCATCCTGGTCCAGATCGGCACGCAGTCCCGAAGCCTGCCCAGCATGACCGGCGCGCGCGAGGCCTACCGCAGGGGGCTGCTTGGAAAGGTCGGGCGCATCGAGCAGATGCGCAACGAGCCCCGGCCCTACTGGCTCACCCAGCTCAAGGAGGCCCGGGCGGAGGACGTGGACTGGGGGCGCTTTCTCATGGGCAGGCCCGACCGGCCTTTCAGCGCCGCCCAGCTGACCGGTTGGTACGGGTTCCGTGAATTCTCGGACGGGCCCGTGCCCACCTACGGCGCGCACTTCATTGACCTGGTCCACTACATCACGGGCGCGACCTTTCCCGTCAGCGCGGTGTGCCTGGGCCGGAACAGCGCGGGGCATGAGGGGGTCCCCTTCGACTGCCCCGAGCAGGTGCAGGCGGTTTGGACCTATCCGGAGGGCTTCCTGGTGTCCTACTCCACCGGCTTCGGAAACTACTCCGGCACCGGTTTCTCCATGTACGGCGACCAGGCCGCCATGAACCTCGCGGGCGGGGAGGACGTGTACCTCTACCGGCAGGGCGCCCTGAACGCAGGCGAAAAGCCCGAAGGGCAGACCCGCGTCGAGGACGTGCCGGTGCCCGACCATCTGGTGGACTGGCTCCAGTGCCTGCGTTCGCGGAAGACCCCGAACGCGCCCATGGAGGCGGGCTACCAGCACTCAGTAGCGGTGATCATGGCCATGAAAGCCTACGATACGGGGCGCCGTCAGGTCTTTGATCCCGAGAAACGCGAGATCAGGGAGGGATAGGCCGGAGAGACGGCCTAGAAGGAGCGGCCATGCGCCACTTGACGCTTTTTCTGGCAGCCGCCCTCGCCGCGCTGTCCGCGGCGGCGGCCGACTCGCCCCAGTTCAGAGGGCCCCACCGCACGGGGGTCTTTCCGGAAACCGGCCTGCTCACCGTCTGGCCGGAGGGCGGACCAGAGAAAGCCTGGGTGGTGCCGGGACTCGGCCGGGGGTACTCCTCCGCCGCCGTGGCGGACGGGAAGATTTATGTTACTGGCGCGGACGGCGCCCTGGGGGGGCGCTTGTTCGTGCTGGGTTTGGACGGATCAGTGGAGCGGACCCTTCCCTACGGCCCCGAAGCCGATGAGGAGCAGGCGCCCGGTCCCCGCGCGACCCCCACCGTGGACGGCGGCCGCGCATTCCTGCTTTCCGGTCCGGGAGTGGTGTACTGCCTTGACGTCCGTTCAGGGGAAAAGGTGTGGGAGGCGGATTTGACCGTCCGATTCGGCGCCCCCCTTCCCATGTTCCAATTCGCCGAGTCCCCGCTCGTGAACGGCGGCCTCGTCTACTGCACCCCAGGCGCGCCCGGCGCGCTTCTCGCGGCCCTCGACAAGGACACGGGCGCCACCGTGTGGACCCTCGGGGAGCCGCAGGACACGGCGTCCTATTGCTCCCCGGTGCTTTTCACACACAACGGCCGCAGCATTCTCTCCACGGCAACGGGAGGGCACATTCTCGGCGTGGAACCCGCCTCAGGCACCCTGCTTTGGGCCTTCGGGCACAAGGCCCGGCTGGACACCCATGTCACCCCGCCCCTCTACGGGCAGGGGCTTGTCTACTACGTGTCCGGCGAAGACGCGGGCGGCGGGGCCCTGGAGCTCTCCCCGGACGGCGGGGTAATCGTCCCCAAGTGGGCAGACAAGACCCTTGACTGTCTGCACACGGGGGTGGTGCTGGTCAACGGGCACCTCTACGGTACCGGATTTCGAGTCAGGAAGCTCGTGTGTCTTGAACTGGCGACTGGAAAAGTCATGTGGGCCACGAAGGAGGTGGGGGAGGGAGCCACAGTGGCCGCCGACGGCATGCTGTATGTCTACGAGGGGCCGAAGAAAGGCGTTGTCAGTCTTGTCAAAGCCGACCCATCGGGATTCGTCCGCACCGGCCAGTTCGCCGTGACCGACGGGACCGATCAGCATTGGGCCCACCCGACCATCGCCAACGGACACCTCTATATCCGCCACGGCGACGCCCTGGTCGCTTACAGAGTGTCGGCGGGGGCGAAATAGGCCCCTTCCTGCTCCTTCGCCGCACCCAAGGGGATTCCTTGATTATAGAAGAATGCGCCGCTTAAGAAAACTCTGTCAAGACACAACATCAAGTGCTGAAACTGCGCTATAGCGCAAAATATTGCGGTTCCCGCTTGCGCCATCCTTCCGTTTCTGCTATACTGGCGGCGTTCAAACCGTCCCAGGTGCAGGAGGCGGTCTTTCAAGAGGTAAGTACAATGGCGCAAAACAGTTACACCGCAGATTCCATCCAAGTCCTTGAGGGGTTGCAGGCGGTCCGGAAACGGCCCGCCATGTACATCGGGGACACGAGCACGCGGGGGCTTCACCACCTGGTGTACGAGGTGGTGGACAACAGCATAGACGAGGCGCTGGCGGGGCACTGCACGCAGATCACGGTGACGGTGCACATAGACAACAGCATCACGGTGGAGGACAACGGCCGCGGCATTCCGGTGGACATGCACCGGGACCCGAAGTTCAAGAACAAGACGGCGCTGGAAGTGGTGCTGACGGTGCTGCACGCGGGCGGCAAGTTCGACAACAACTCCTACAAGGTTTCCGGCGGCCTGCACGGCGTGGGCGTGTCCTGCGTGAACGCCCTGTCCAAGTGGCTCGAGGTGGAGGTGAAGCGGGACGGGGTGGTGTGGTTTCTGGCGTTCGACCGGGGGGCGGCGCGGGGGAAGATTGAGCAGCGCGGCCGCACGCGCAGCACGGGCACGAAGGTGACCTTTCTTCCCGACTCGGACATCTTCGAGGACACGGTGTACAACGCGGAGACCCTTCTGGGGCGCCTGCGCGAGCTGGCCTTCCTGAACAAGGGCATCAAGATCGTCTTCGAGGACGAGCGGAACGACGACGAGCCGGTGGTGATGCAGTACAAGGGCGGGATCGTGGAGTACGTGAAGTACCTGAACCGCGCGAAGGAGCCGCTGCACCGCGCGCCGATCTACCTGGAGGTGGCGCGGGACGACCTGGAGGTGGAGGTGGCGCTCCAGTACAGCGGGTCGTACTCCGAGACGGTGTTCAGCTTTGCGAACAACATCAACACGCACGAGGGCGGCACGCACCTGAGCGGGTTCCGCGCGGCGCTGACCAAGAGCCTGAATGACTACGCGAAGAAGGTGCCGGCCTCCAAGAAGAACGACTATGCGATTTCCGGCGACGACGCCCGCGAGGGGCTCACGGCCATCGTGTCGGTGCGCCTGCGCAACCCCCAGTTTGAGGGGCAGACCAAGATGAAGCTGGGCAACAGCGAGGTCCAGGGCATCGTGAACTCGCTGGTCTACGAGGGGCTCCAGACCTATTTCGAGGAGAACCCCCAGGTTGCCAACCGCATCATCCAGAAGTCCATTGACGCGGCCCGGGCGCGCGAGGCGGCCCGCAAGGCCCGCGACCTCACCCGGCGCAAGGGCGCGCTGGACTCCATGGGCCAGGCCGCCAAGCTGGCCGACTGCTCCGAGCGCGACCCGGCGCTGTGCGAGCTGTTCATCGTCGAGGGCGACAGCGCGGGCGGCTCGGCCAAGCAGGGCCGCGACCGGCGCTTCCAGGCGGTGCTCCCGCTGCGGGGCAAGGTGCTCAACGTGGAGCGCGCCCGCGAGGACAAGATGCTGGGGAACAACGAGATCCGCTCGCTGATCACCTGCCTGGGCGCGGGCTTCGGCCGGGACGACTTCGACACGGCCAAGCTCCGCTACCACAAGATCATCATCATGACGGATGCCGACGTGGATGGGGCGCACATCCGCACCCTGCTCCTGACCTTCTTCTTCCGCCAGATGCCCGAGCTTATCCACCGCGGCCACCTCTACATCGCCCAGCCGCCCCTCTACCTCATCCGCAAGGGGAAGAAGTCGCGCTATGTGAACACCGAGACGGAGTTCGAGGAGTTCATCTTCGAGATGCTGAGCGACAGCGTCCGCGTGACGGTCAACGGGGATCCGGCCGGCCCGGCGGTGGAGGGCAGGCAGCTCCTCCGCGCCCTGCGCGCGGCCATGGAGCGCGACCGCATGATCCAGCGCGTGCGCCGGCTTTTCGGCGTCACCCGCGAGGCCCTCGTCAAGGCCCTGGCCCTGCCCAGGGACAGGTACCTGCACCCGGAGAACCTTTCCCCGGCCGAGCTGCTGGACCTCTTCGGGCCCGACCTGGAGGTCATCAACACCCACGAGGTGCAGACGGAGATTGAGGGGGCCAACGGAAACGGGAACGGAAAGAAGCCCCGCAGCCATTTCATCCGCGGCAAGCACCAGGTGGACCTGGCCTTCTTCAAGAGCCACGAGTTTTCCGCGCTCCTCACGGTGAGCGAGCCCATCACCCAGCTCGGCCCGGCGCCCTACTGCGCCGTCGGCGCGGACAAGGACAAGACGGAGGGGGTGCTGCTGGAGACCTCCGACCTTGTGGAGCTGCGGGGATTCCTCATGGACCTCGGCCGCAGGGGGCTTCACGTGCAGCGCTACAAGGGACTCGGCGAAATGAACCCCGAGCAGCTCCAGGAGACCACCATGGACCCCGCGTCCCGCGTGCTGCTCCAGGTGAGCGCCGAGGACGAGGCGGCGGCGGACGACCTGTTCACCGTGCTCATGGGGGACCAGGTGGAGCCGCGCAAGGACTTCATCGAGAAGCACGCCCCCGAAGTGCAGAACCTGGACATCTGACCCGGCCCCCGGGCCGACAGCATAAGGCGTTTCAAGCATGACCACAGACCGCATCAAGCCCATGCCCATCGAGCAGGAGCTGAAGACCTCGTTCCTGGACTACTCGATGAGCGTCATTGTGAGCCGCGCCCTTCCCGACGTGCGCGACGGCATGAAACCCGTGCACCGCCGCATCCTTTTCGCCATGCACGAGCTGGGCCTCCACAAGAACCGCGCCTTCCGCAAGTCCGCGGCCATCGTCGGCGAGACGATGGGAAAATACCACCCCCACGGCGACTCCGCCATCTACGACACCCTCGTGCGCATGGCCCAGCCGTGGAGCCTGCGCTACCCGCTGGTGGACGGCCAGGGCAACTTCGGCTCCATAGACGGGGACAGCGCCGCGGCCATGCGCTACACCGAGTCGCGCATGGAGTCCATCACGGCCCTCATGATGGCCGACATCGAGAAGCAGACCGTGAACATGGCGGACAACTACGACGGCAGCCAGAAAGAGCCGACCGTCCTGCCGTCCGCCATCCCCAACCTGCTGGTGAACGGGTCCTACGGCATCGCGGTGGGCATGGCCACGAGCTGCCCGCCCCACAACCTCACCGAGGTGTGCGACGCCGTCATCCACTTCATAGACCACCCCGGCGCGACGCCGGGCGACCTGATGCGCTTCGTCAAGGGGCCGGATTTCCCGACCGGCGGCATCATCTGCGGCGCCGAGGGCATCCGCGAGGCCTACCTCACGGGCCGCGGCCGCCTCACCGTGCGCGCCAAGGTCGCCGTCGAGGCGAAAAAGGACTCCGGCAAGGAGCGCCTGATCATCCAGGAGATCCCCTATCAGGTCAACAAGTCCAAACTGATCGAGGACATAGCCAACCTGGTGAAGTCCAAGACCGTCGAGGGCATCACCGACCTGCGCGACGAGTCGGACAAGGACGGGATGCGGGTCGTCATCGAGCTGCGCAAGGGCGAGGAGCCCGAGGTCGTCCTGAACCAGCTCTACAAGCACACCCAGCTCCAGTCCACCGCCAGCGTGATCATGCTGGCCCTGGTCAACAACACCCCGCGCGTGCTCAACCTGCGCGAGATGATCTACTACTACGTCCAGCACCGCGCCGAGATCATCGAGCGGCGCACGCGCTTCGACCTGAGGCAGGCCGAGGACCGCGCCCACATCGTCGAGGGGCTCCTGCGCGCCATAGACCACATTGACGAGGTCATCGCCATCATCCGCGGGAGCCGGGACACCGAGGACGCGCAGGCGAGCCTCATGGACCGGTTCGGGTTCAGCGTGGTGCAGGCCAACGCGATCCTCGCCATGCGGCTGCGCCGCCTGACGGGCCTGGAGCGCGAGGAGCTCGAGGCCGAGTTCCGGGCGCTCCAGGAGGAGATCGCGCGCCTGCGCCTGATCCTCTCCAGCGACAAGACCATCCTGGCCGAGGTGCGCCGCGAGATGGTGGAGATCCGGGACAAGTTCGGCGACGCCCGCCGCACCGCGATCCTCGACGAGCTCGGCGAGTTCCGCGTGGAGGACCTCATCGCCGACGACGTGATGGTGGTCACCGTGTCCAACCAGGGCTACATCAAGAGCCTGCCCATAGACACCTACCGCAAGCAGCGGCGCGGCGGCAAGGGCGTCGCGGGCATGGAGACGAAGGAGGAGGACTTCGTCAAGGACCTCTTCATCGCCTCGGCCCACCAGTACATGCTCTTCTTCACGACGAGGGGCCGCCTGCACTGGCGCAAGGTGCACGAGCTGCCCCGCGGCGGGCGCACGGCCAAGGGCCGCGCCATCGTCAACCTTCTGAGCCTGGGCGAGGGCGAGCGCGTGACCGCCTGCCTGCCCGTGCGCGACCTCAACGAGGAGGGGCGCTTCGTCTTCATGGTCACCCGCAAGGGGACAGTGAAGAAGACGGCGCTCAGGGCGTTCAGCAACCCGCGCGCCACCGGCATCATCGCCCTCGACCTGGACAAGGACGACGAGCTGTGGGAGGCGCAGCTGACCTCCGGCCACGACAACATCCTCATCGCCACGCGCAACGGCCTCGCCATCCGGTTCCCCGAGACCGACGTGCGGCCCATGGGCCGCAACGCCCGCGGCGTCATCGGCATCCGCCTGAAATCCGGCGACTTCGTCGTGGGCGTCTCCCTGGCGGACGACGACAAGACGGTGCTCTCGGTGACGGAGAACGGCTTCGGCAAGCGCACCTGCGTGGGCGAGTACAGCACGCACCACCGGGGCGGCCAGGGCGTCATCAACATCAAGACCGGCGGCCGCAACGGCCATGTGGTGAGCGTGGACACGGTGGACGACGACGACGAGCTGGTCATCATCTCCACCACGGGCGACGTGATCCGCACCTCCGTGAAGGACATCCGCACCGTCGGGCGCAACACCATGGGCGTCACCGTCAAGAAGGTGGCCCCGGGCGAGAAGGTCGCCTCCGTGGCGCGCGCCCTCGCGGAGACCAAGGAGGAGAAGGTGACGGAGTCGGCCCCCACCGAGGTGAACGTCGCCCCGGCGGAGCGTCCG
>JAPXRP010000042.1:1830-11072 GCA_033813475.1 Candidatus Hydrogenedentota bacterium | reverse complement strand
ACGCGGAGCCCCGCACCGGGGACGGGGAGGACGGGGACGAGTGACCCCGGGGCTCAGTCCTCGAAGTTGCTGAAGGCGGCCTCCGACCAGGTCACGGGCTTCTGCGGCGCCGGCGGGGCCACCTCCACGCCGAAGAGCTCCAGCAGGGTGCCCTCGGCGGTCTGGAGCTCGACCAGCGCCCGCTCGTACATGATGCGCGCCTGAAGCTCCTGCGTGCGCGCGGCCGTCAGGTCCTCCTGCACCCGGAGCACCTGGAAACTGGTCGTCACGCCCAGCCGCAGCCGCTTCTCCTCGGCGATGACATTGGCCTCCTGGAGGCGCACCGCCTGCCTCGTGCTCTCGATGAGAATCTTGTTCGTCATCACGTTGCGCGCCGCGATGTGCACCGCCGCCATGAGCCCCAGCTCGCTCTGCCGCCGGCGGTCCTCCGCCTGCCGCTTCGAGATTCTCGCCTTCAGGTGCTGGCCGCGCGCGGTGCGGTTGTTGATGGGGATCGAGCCCTCCACGCCGACGCTGTACACGTCCTCCTGCCGGTCGAAGACCCCCGACACGGACTCATAGAGGAAGCGGTCCCGCCCGCCCTGGCCGTAGCTGGCCTTGAGGTCGAGCTGGGGAAGCATGTCCCTGCGCGCGCGGTAAAGCTCCAGGTCCGCATTCTCCAGCTCCAGGTCGCTCATGCGCATCTCCGGCCGCTTCGCCAGCGCCAGCTTCACGCTGCGGTCGAGCCCCTCCTCGAAGGCGCCGAAATCAAAGCCCAGCCCGTCTTCCGGGTTTGGCCGGTCCGTCGGCACGATCATCACCTTGGAGAAATAGTCCCCCTCCCGCATTCCCAAGGCCTGCTTGAGGATGTCCGCCGCGTCGCTGGCCCGCGAGGAGGCCGAGACCAGGTCGGACTGCCGCGCGGCCACCCCGGCCTTCGCCTGGAGCACCTCGATGTCCGCCGCCGTGCCGATCTCCCGCCGTGTCTCGTTGATCTTCAGCAGGCGCTCGGCGTTGCGCAGGGACTCCTCGCGCACGCGGACGGCGTCCACGGCCCCCGTGAGGTCCCAGTAGGCCTTGATCACCTCGCTGACCGCTCTCAGGACCGTCAGGTGCAGCTGCGCCTCCGTGATTTCGCGGGCGTTCTTCGCCGCCTCGATGCGCACGGTGTTGTACTTGACGCCGAACCCGCGCAGGAGCGGCTGGGTGAGCGTTACCGCGACCTGTGTGTTGTACTCGTTTTTCAGCCCGCCGAAGGTGGTGGCCTGGCGGTCCATCGTTGTTGTCACGGCGTACTGCGTGCCGTACCGGAGTTTGCCCCCCACGCCGCCGGTGATGTTCAGGCCCTTGGTCTCCAGGCTGCTGACCCCGCCGACGAAGGCGCGGATTTCCTGGCTCGCCAGGGACGAGGCCTCGGTGTAGTTGATCGAGCCCTGCAGCACCGGGTCAAACTCGCCGCCCGCGCTGTACACATCGGCGTCGGCCTTCAGGGGCTCGGAGGAGGTCACAATGATGTCCGGGTTCTGGAGGAGCGCCGTCCGCACCGCCTCCTCCAGGCTCATCTTGACCACCTGGCGCCCCGGCTGCGACTCCGCCGCCTGGCGCAGGGCCGACAGGTCAATCAGGTTGACCGAAATCTCCTCCTGGAGGGTCTTCCCCGAGCCGAGGGTGTCCTCCGCCTTGGGCAGCCCCTCCAGCACGCGCATGCGCTCCGCCTCGCGGGCGGCCTCGGCCTCGGCCTCCGCGGCGGCGGCCTGCTCCGCCGCGAGGATCGCGGCCGCCTGTTCCGCCTCGGCCGCCGCGACGGCCCCGGCCACATCCGCCGCCTCGATTTCCGCCACGGGTTCGGCGGCGTCCTGTGACAGGGCCGCGGGCGCGGCCGCAAGGGCCAGCAGGGCCAGGGCCAGTGTGAATGCGAAGGGGGCTTTTGCGCGCATGGAAACCGTTCTCCTGGAGTGTGCCGGCGTCCTCCCTCCCCGCGCGGCACTGCCCGCCAGCCTGCGGGGCGCCGCGTCGTCACCTTTCGGGGCGGTGGACGCACGGCGCAAGTGTAGCGCGTCCCCGGCGGCCAGTCAAGCGGCGCGGGGCCGGAGGACTATTCTTCCTGCGCGCGGAGGGTGGAGGGGTCTATGCCCGCCTGCTGCATGGCCTGCATTTCCATCTGGCGGACGCGCCCGACGAACAGGCGCTGAAGCTCCGCGAGGGCCTCGTCGAGGCCGGCGGCCTCCTCCGGCGTGAGGTTGCCGGCGGTCTTCTGGCGCAGCATGAGCAGCAGCTCAAGGGAGAACCGCGCCTGGTCCAGGTTCACCATCACCTGCTCGCCCTGCTGGCCCACGAAGCCGAGGGCGTACATGGCCTGCGTGGCGAGCATGGTCAGCAGCGCGTCAAAATTGGCCTCGTAGGGCTCCTCCTCCCCGGGATTCCCCGCCGGGATCTCCGCAGGCGCGGGCGCGTCGCCGCCCTCTTCCGCCGCGGGCACGGCGGCGGCCGCCGCCTGCGCCTCGGCCTCCAGACGCTTCCGGGCCTCCTCCTTCTCCCGCTGGACGCGGGCCTTCCAATCTTCGTCAATAAAGATTTTCTGGTCGTCGTCGGACATGGGGGCCTCCGGTTGCGAGACAAACCCCGGCCCCGCCGCACCCGGGAAAGGGGCGCGACGGGACCGGGAAAATCACCGCACTACGGCGTTTTCACGCCGGTCTTACTTGTTCTTGTGACGGTTCGACCGCGCGCGTTTCTTCCGCTTGTGCTTGTTGATCTTGCGCTTGCGAACTTTTCTTCCACCAGCCACGTTGAATACCTCCAGCAGTTGTTGCGAGCCGCGCTCCGGCGCGTCACCGCCGCCATTCTTCTCCCGGCACCGCGTAGGAAACCAGCTCGGAAGGCGCGAAATACAGCCCGACCTCCCGCGCCGCCGTCTCCACCGCGTCCGACGCATGCACAATGTTCTTCTGGTTGCTCAGGCCGAAATCCCCGCGGATCGTGCCGGGGTCCGCCGCCAGACAGTTCGTCGCGCCGTTCATCCGGCGCACCTGGGCCACCGCGTCGCGCCCCTCCCACACCATCTGCACGGTGGGGCCGGACGTGATGAACGCGACCAGCTCCCCGTAAAACGGCTTGCCCGCGTGCTCCGCGTAGTGCTTTTCCGCCTGTTCCCGCGAAAGCACCTGCATCTTGAGGGCGACCAGTTTGAGGCCCCTGGCCTCATACCGCCGGATGCATTCCCCCACCAGGCCCCGTCCGACGCCGTCGGGCTTGACCATGACAAAGGTGCGTTCCATGCCGATACCTCTCCTGCGGGGCTTTCCGGGAATACGCGGGCACGGGTTCCGCATAAACACGGACACCGCACCCGCAAGCGTCCGGTATCATAGCAAACACGCGCTGCGGCGCGCAAGGCCCGGGCCGCGCTCATCCGGCGAGTGGGGCGGCCTGCCGGGGGGCTGTGGGCCGGACGGAAAGGGACTTCCCATTTCCTGCATTTTCCCCCGGCTCTTTGACATAATAGGGCGGTGTCCCAACGCCCGCAGGATACCTTAACGCATGCGCGACAAGCCCGGACCCGCCGAGACGCCGCCGTTCCTCGCCCTGGGGGGCGTGGGGGCGGGATATGTCCGGGTGAATCCCGAGGGTTCCTGGTCGCCCGTGGTGCCGCCGGGGGCGGGGGAGGGCGCGGACCCGGGGGAAATGTGCCACGGGTTCCTGGCCCTTTCTGTCCGGGGAAAATCCGGGCGCTACCTCCGCCGGCTGCGTTCCGCTGACTCTCCGGCCGCCGGCCTTCCGCCGGCCCTGGCCAGAAACTGTTTCTCCTTCCGCAGCCTGTTTCCCCGCTGCGAGTTCCGCCTGAACGACCCCGTGTCCCCCGTCGAGCTGCGCTGGACCTGGTTCAGCCCCCTGGTCCCCTTTGACCACGACGCCTCGTGCATGCCCGCGGTCCTGCTGCGTCTGCACATCGGCAACGTCACGCGGGAGAAGCTCGACTGCGCCCTGGCGCTCAATCTGGAGACCCCGGTCCCCGATCCGGACCACGCCCTGGCCGGCATCCAGCCGGTCACGGCGGACTACACCGACGGGCTGCTCCAGACCGGCGAGGGCTTCCGGGACGCCGGGGGCGAAGGTGCCGGCGCCCCGCCCCGCAACGCGCTGCTGTTCACGCCCGACACGGACCCCGCCCGGGCGCACGACGCGCTGCACGCGTGCCTGGCGGCCCGCGCGCGGAAGGCCGACGCCAGCACCGCCGTGTGGGACCCCGCAGCGGAGGGCGCCGCGGAAAAAGTCTGGGGCGCCTTCGCCGACACGGGCGTTTTCCCCCCCGGCGTGCGCGGCGGCGAGAGCCGCTGCGGCGCCCTGTCCTGCCGTTTCGACCTGAAGCCGGGCGAGGAGACGGTGGTCTGGTTTGTGCACACCTGGCACGCCAACACGGCGGGCCCCGGCGGCGGCGCGCCCTGCTACGCCCGGCTCTGGCGCAACGCCCTGGAGACGGCGCGCCATGCCCTGCGCCATGCGGACTACTTCCACAAGGCGGTCACGGACTGGCATCTGCGCTTCTTCGAGGGGGCCCTGTCCCCCTGGCTCACCAAGGCCCTCGCCGAAAGCGTCCGGTGGTTTGTCGTGCGCGGCGGCCTCTCCGCGGCGGAGACCTTCTCCTGGTTCGACGACCAGCGGCCCGAGGCCGAGCCCGGCCCGGAAACGGCCTTTCTGCGCTCGTACCCCCTCGCGCTGTTCCTGCCGCGCTTCGAGGCGGCGACCCTGGCCCAGCGGCTGCGCGCGGCCGCCCCGGACCGGCGGCCCGACATCCGCGCCGCCGCCTCCCCGCTGCTGTCCGCCTGGCGCGACTACCTGCTGACGGGAAACCTGGCCCACCTCCAGGAGCTGTGGCCGGCCCTGTCCGCCCTGCTCGACGGCGCGCTCGCCCGCGCCGGGGAGCAGTGCGCCGGGCTCAACGGCAAGGAGTGCGGCGTGTGGATGGCCGCCCTGCGCGCGGGCGCGCACATCGCCGAGGCCCTGCGCGACGCCGCGCGCCTGCGCGCCCTTCTGGACGCCTGCACCCGGGTCCGCACCCATTTTGAGACCGCCCACTGGGACGAGGCGCAGGGCGCCTACCGCGAGGAGGGCGCCGAGCCCCGGAACGCGGCCGACGTGCTCCGCGGCCCCTGGATCGCCATGATCCTGCGCATGGACGACATCGTGCAGCCCGACCGGGTCGCCCGTTCCATCGCGGCGCTGCGCGCCCTTCCGGCGGGGGTCCGCCTCACCCAGCGCGCCCTGGTAAGCCTCGCCTGCCTGGAGCGCCTGTGCGCCGACGAGGGCCCCAGGAAGGGGCACTGGACGCGCCGGCTCATGGAGTCGGTGCAGTTGGCGGCCGCGCAGGACCCGCGCCTGTTCTGGCCCTTCTTCCTCGTGGACGGCGGCCTGCTCTACGCCACCCCTTTTCAGCGGCTGCATCTCTTCCCTGCGGCGTCGGAGACCCCCGGCGCCGAGACAAAGACCGAGGTCATGACCCCCCTGTGCTTTGGCCGTCTCGCCTTTTCCGAGACCGGCAAGGGGCGGAAATACGCGGCCACGCTGAAGGTCGCCCTGGACAGCCCCCAGATGGTCCGGGAAATGGTCGTGCGCATCCCCGCCGGACTGCCCGCCGTCACGGCGGAGTGCCTGCTCTACGGCGATGTCCTGGCCTGCGCCGTCGCGGTGCGCGGCGAGGACGCGCGCCGTGAGGCCGTCATCACCCTGCGCCACCCGCTCCAGCTCGCGGGCGAGCTCTGCGTGCGCCTGCGCGGCGCCGACCCGCCGGAGGCCGCGGAGGCCCCCGCCCGCCTCTGGCGGCGCAGGACATGAGACTTTACGGGCTCACCGGCGGCATCGGCGCCGGCAAGTCGGAGGCCGCCCGCCTGCTGGCGGCGCGCGGCGTGCCCGTCCTCGACGCCGACCGCATCGGCCACGAGGTGCTGCTGCCCGGCGGCCCCGCCTTTGCCCCCGTGGCGGAGGCCTTCGGCCCCGGCATCCTCGGCCCCGACGGCGCCGTGGACCGCGACCGGCTGGCGCGCGTGGTCTTCACCGACCCGGACGCCCTGCGGCGGCTGAACGAGATCACCCACCCGGAGATCTTCCGCGAGATCGCCCGCCGCGCCGCGGACTTTGCGGCGGAGGGCGCGGAGGTCTGCGTGGTGGAGGCGGCCCTGCTCGGTGAGGACGGCCGCACGCCCCCCATGTTCTCCGGGCTGATCCTGGTCTCCGCCCCGGCGGCCCTGCGCGTGCGGCGCCTCGCCGCCGCGCGCGGCATGGCGGAGGACGAGGCCCGCCGCCGGATCGCCGCGCAGTCCGACCCCGAATCGAAACGGGCCTTTGCGGTCCGTGTCCTCGACAACAGCGGCGACCTGGAACACCTCCAACAGCAGACGGACCGGCTCGCGGAGGAGCTGCTCGCAGGGCCGCTCTGACCGCGACCGCTTCCGGGGAGACGAATCATGGCCCCAGTTACGCGTGTGTTCCTGTGCGCGACGCTCCTGTTCTCACTCGCCGCCGCGGCGGACGGGGCGCGGCCGATTCCCTACAAACCCGACCCGCCCATTGCCGTGGACGGCGAACTGGGCGACTGGGGCGCGGTGCCCGGCGCATGGTCCCCGGCGGAGGGGGTGACCGCACGCGCCGCATGGCGCGAGGACTTCCTTTTCATCGCCGTCGAGGCCCGGACCGCCCCGCGCGCCGTGTCGTTGACCGCCGGGCCGGAGGGGGCCGCCGTCCCGCGCGCGCAGACCCTCACCCCGGAGAATGCCGGGGACGCGCGTGCCGTGTGGAAGGACACGGCGGACGGCTGGGTCATGGAGGCCGCCGTGCCCTTCGCGGCGCTGGGCGTGGAGAAGGCCGCTGCGGGCGGCACGCTGGTCTTCGGCCTCGCGGCGGGGGAGAGCCCGGCGGAGCCCGCGCCCGCGCTCCTCGCGGGGACGGACGGCAAGGTCCCGGAGGAGCCGCCGGTGGCGGAGCTGTTCCCCGACCTGCGCCTGGCCCCGGGCGAAAAGCGGGAGTTCCCCTTCGACGCGCCGCCCTGTCCGGAGGGGAAGATCGCCGTGCTCTCGCTGCTGGCGCGGCAGGAGTTCGACCAGGTGGCGGGCTACGCCGCCGTGCTCCGCCTCACGGTGAACGGGCAGAACGCGGGCGGCGACCGGCTCGTGAACAAGCCCCCCCGCATCAAGGCGCGCAGCGGCGACCTCTACTCCATGGCGGCCGGGGAGTCGCTGTCGGTCTACTACAGCCCCGACTTCACCAGCCCCGACACGCACCCGTACTACGGCCCCGTGGACCCCGTCAAGGTCTGCTTCATCGAAGTGGATGTCACGAATCTGCTCGCGCCGGGGGCGAACACCCTCGTCGTGGAACAGTCATCCCCGCAGAACCCCTGCGCGCTGGTCATGGCCGGCGCGAAGCTCCGGTTCACCGCGCCGCCGCCCCCGCCCAAGCCCAAGGCGGGCCCGCCGCAGGGCCCCCTGCCGCGCATCGCGCCGAAGCCCGCCAAGACGGCGTTCCAGGCCGTGGAGCGGGGCGACCACGCGCTGGAGGTGACGGTGAACGGCCAGACCTTCCTGGTCGAGAGCCGCTTCTCCACGCCCAAGCCGGAATGGGTGTCGGGCGAGAACGCCTTCTTCCGCCGGGAGCGCGCGGTCGAGGTGACGGACGAGGCGGTGGTGGTCCGCGACACCTTCACCAACCTGACCGGCGAGAACCTCCCGCTCATGCGGCGCAACGAGATCGCCCTGGGCGGGCGGCTGGAAAAACTCTGGCTCGCCGGGCTGGAGCGCGCCGACCGGTCCGGGTCCAGCGCGAACCCCGCCAACCCCACCGCTTATGCCGCCGTGGAAGCGGCGGGCGTCGGCCTGCTGCCGCTCGACGACGTTGCCCGCATCCATGTGGCCAACACCGCCGCCGACGGGACCATCGGCCTCTCGGACGACATGCTCGTGCTGGCTCCCGGCGCGGTCTACACCGCCGAGTGGGCCGTCATCCCCACGAAGACGCCCGACTACTGGGCCTTCCTCAACGCCGCCCGGCGGCTCTGCGGCGCGAACTTCACGGTGGACGGCGGCTTCGCCTTCCTCCGCGCCGACCCGCTCACCGATGTCTGGACCGACGCGGAAATCGCCGACTTTCTCCGGTTCAAGGGCGTGAAATACGCCTGCGCGTCCATCAACTACCCCCTGTACAAGGGGCGCTACCCCCACGGCACCGCGTTCCAGCAGATCACGCTGGACAACTACAAGAACTCCTTCGCCCGGTGGAAGGGGCTCGTGCCGGAGATCAAGACCCTCGTCTACTTCCACTGCTTCATTGACGTCATGGACGAGTCCCCGGAAACCTACGCCGGCGCCCGGCTCATCCAGTCCGACGGCACCCACGCCGACTACGGCGCGCCCCACGACCGCATCTACCTCCCCACGCGCGAAAACGCCTACGGCGCCGCCGTCGCCAAGAACGTGGACCTCATCCTCGACGACATCCGCGCCGACGGCGTCTACTGGGACGAGCACGAGTACAGCCGCGTCCACTACCACTACGACGCGCCGTGGGACGGCTGGTCCGGCGACATCCACCCCAAGACCCTCGCCCTGACCCGGCTCAAGTCCTCCGTCACCCTGCTCTCCGAGCCGTGGCGGCTTGACCTCGCGCGCAAGATCCTCGCGCGCGGCCCCCTCATCGGCAACGGCCCCCCCTTCACCCGCGCCATGTCCGCCCTGAAATTCCCCTGCTTCGTCGAGACCGGCAGCATCACCAACTGCGCCCAGGCCCACCTGCACTCGCCCATCGCCCTCGGCGACCACCTCACCGAGCGCTCCGAGACCGACGCCTACCGCACCCTGCTCGCCGCCCTCGACTTCGGCTGCGTCTACCACTGGTACAACGACGTCACCGTCCGGCCCACCCACCCCCACATCACGAGCCACATGTACCCCCTCACGCCCGTCGAACTCCACGCGGGCTACGTCATCGGAGAGGAACGCATCCTCACCAAGACCAGCGGCCTCTTCGGCTGGGGCGACCGCTCCCAACACGAGGTCCACGTCTACGACGACACAGGCCGCGAAGTCCCCGAATTCACCGCCCCCCGCACCGAAGAAAACGGCGCCACCTGGACCGAACTCCGCCTCCCCGAAGACTGGTCCGCCGCCATTGTGCGCGGAGAGCCCTGACCGGCCAGGGAAGGAGGGAGACAGTCACGCGGGCAAGACAGTACCGCCCCCTGGGAACGCCAATCTCCTGATTGGCCCTCTTAAGAA
>JAPXRP010000042.1:0-1820 GCA_033813475.1 Candidatus Hydrogenedentota bacterium | reverse complement strand
TGGCGTTCCCAGGGGGGGCATCCCCAGGGGGGGGCGTTCCCAGGGAGGAAAGCCCCCCGGCTTGAGGACGGCGGGGAATCCTGCTATCTTGTACCGCCGGGGGCGTTGCCCGAGAGGGGAAACCCGCAGCCCGAAGGGTGAACCATGTTTGAGCAGGTCTTCAGGAACATTGACGACATCCTCCGCAAGGAGGCCGGGTGCACCACGGAGCTCGACTACACCGAGCAGAGCTCCTGGCTCCTCTTTCTAAAATACCTCGACGAACTCGAGCGCGACCGTGCCCTCGAGGCCGAGCTGGAGGGGCGCGCATACACCCGCATCCTGGACGGGCCCTACCGCTGGACCGAATGGGCCGCCCCAAAGCGCCCCGACGGGACCCCGGACCACGACCGCGCCCTCACGGGCGACGACCTGCGCGATTTCGTCAACGAGAAGCTCTTCCCCCATCTCGAGGGGTTCAAGCGGCGCGCCGCCGGGCCCGACACCCTCGAATACAAGATCGGCGAGATTTTCGGCGAGATCAAGAACAGGATCCAGAGCGGCTACAACCTCCGCGAGATCATAGACCACATGGACGGCCTCCGCTTCCGCTCCCAGACCGAGAAGCACGAGCTGTCCCACCTCTACGAGGCCAAGATACGCAACATGGGCAACGCCGGGCGCAACGGCGGCGAATACTACACCCCCCGCCCGCTCATCCGCGCCATGGTCCGCGTCACCGCCCCCCGCATCGGCGAGACCATCTACGACGGCGCCGTCGGCTCCGCCGGCTTCCTCTGCGAGGCCCACGACTACCTGCGCGCCGACGGCCGCCTCACCACCGGCGAGCTGGAAATCCTCCAGACCCGCACCTTCTACGGCAAGGAGAAAAAGTCCCTCGCCTACGTCATCGCCGTCATGAACATGATCCTCCACGGCATAGACGCCCCCAACATCCTCCACACCAACACCCTCACCGAGAACCTCGCCGACGTCCAGGAAAAGGACCGGTACGACGTCATCCTCGCCAATCCCCCCTTCGGCGGCAAGGAGCGCAAGGAGGTCCAGCAGAACTTCCCCATCCGCACCGGCGAGACCGCCTTCCTCTTCCTCCAGCACTTCATCAAGATGCTCCGCGCCGGCGGCCGCGCCGCCGTCGTCATCAAGAACACCTTCCTCTCCAACACCGACAACGCCTCCGTCAGCCTGCGCGGGCTCCTCCTCGAGTCCTGCGACCTCCACACCGTCCTCGACTGCCCCGGCGGCACCTTCCAGGGCGCCGGTGTCAAGACCGTCGTCCTCTTCTTCACCAAGGGCAGCCCCACCCGCAGCGTCTGGTACTACCAGCTCGACCCCGGCCGCAACCTCGGCAAGACCAACCCCCTCAACGACGACGACCTCGCCGAATTCGTCCAGATGCAGAAAACCCGCGCCCTCTCCCCCAAAAGCTGGACCCTCGACATCCAGGCCGTGGACCCCGCCACCCGCGACCTCTCCGTCAAAAACCCCCACGGCGGCGAGGCCGTCCACCACCGCAGCCCTGCCGACCTCCTCGACGAAATCGCCGCCCTCGACACCCAAAGCGCCGAAGTCCTCCAAAAAATCCGGGAACTCCTCCCATGACCCCCCCTTACCCTGGGAACGCCAATCTCCCGATTGGCAGTCTTCCTCTTCCCCTCCCCCCTGGGAACGCCAATCTCCCGATTGGCCCTCTTCCTTTTCTTCTTCCTCTTTTCCCTGGGAACGCCAATCTCCCGATTGGCCTCTTCTCCTCCCCCGCCTGCCTCGTCTTCCCGTCCCCCCTCCGGTTTGGCGCGAGACCCCAAGACAAGGCCGCCGGG
>JAPXRP010000041.1:0-27367 GCA_033813475.1 Candidatus Hydrogenedentota bacterium | reverse complement strand
GTCCCGCCCCGCGGAGAATCTGGGGTTGTCAGCGTCTCCGGCGCGCGTTCCGGGCGCCGGCGAGGGCCAGCGCGCCCGCCAGCGCGGCCAGGGCCAGGCCGCCCGCGGCGGGCAGGCCCTGGGTCACGGTGATGTGCTGCTTCTTCACCACGAAGTCCGCGTCGTCCCCCGTGCTGACGGTGAGCATGACGGTGTACTGGCCGGCGGCCTGATAGGTGTGCGTCGGATTCCGCTCCGTGCTGGACTTGCCGTCGCCGAAGTACCAGCGCCACTCCAGGATGTCCTTGTTTGTGGAGACGGACGCGTCGGTGAAGGCGACCTCGAGGGGCAGCGGTCCGGTCTGCGGAAACGCGGTGAAGTCGGCCGTCACGACGTTCTCGCTGTGGGCGCCTGTGAAGAGCAGGGTCTGCCCCTGCTCCAGCGTCTGCGCCAGCGGGTTCGGGTCCGGGGCCGTGTAGCCCTCGACCAGCCCCCACTGCACGGACACCAGGCCCGTCGGGGCGTTCTCAAACACCGCGTCGCCCGCGCCGCTGACCACGGCGCCGTCCGCGTCGGTCATGGCCCAGGGCGCGTTGTCCGGCGTCACGTCTATCTGGACGGTTCCGGTCTGGCGGAAGTAGTCGGCCGAGGCGTCGTTGACCTGGTCGCGGATCACGTTGACAACGAGGTCCGCGGGGGTGGTCCATCCGGGCATGTCCAGGAACTTGACCGTGCGCGGCCCGTCCGCCACGGCCTCCATGCCGCCGCTGCTGCGCCACTCGCCGCCGATGACGCGCCACATGGCCCCGGCGGCCACGGCCGCCTCGGGATGCAGGGTGACCCGGAGAATGCCCTCGCCCTCGCCGATGACCGGGACGTAGGCCCCGGTGATCCGGCGGGTCTGGCCGGCGACCAGGCTGACCGAGACCGGGTTGGGCGCGGGCGCGGCGTAGCTGGGAATCTCACCCCACGTCACCGTGATGGTGCCGGTGGGGAGGGCGGTGAGCGTGGCGTCTCCGTTGCCCGCACGCTCCACCCCGTCGCCGTCCACCAGGGTCCACGGCGCGCCGGCCGGGTCCACGTCAATGACGATGGTGCCCGTCTGGCGCACATAGCCCTTCGTGAGGGTCGTGGCGGTGTCGCGCGTGAAGAACAGGGTCTGCGTGGTCGGCGAAAGCCATCCGGCCACATCCTTGAACTCGAGAAGCGTGTCCCCGTCGGGAATCTGGACGGTCACCCCGCTGTCCAGCCACTCCCCGCCGTTCACCCGCCACTGCGCGCCCTGAAGCAGGGCGGCCCCGGGCACCAGGATCATGGTCAGGTCGGCGCGCCCCTCGCCGATGATGGGCGGGTAGACCCCGTTGAAGACCACCGACGCGTCGGGGTAGAGGTACCGGGTCTGCACCGCCGGATCGGGGGTGGCATAGGTGGGCAGGGGCTGCCACGCGATGGTGCAGTCGCCCGTGGGGATGCCGGCCAGCTCGGCGCCGCCGGTTCCCGCGTGCTCCACGCCGTCCCCGTCCGTCAGGATCCAGGACGCCGTCTCCGGCTGGACATAGACCCGCACGGTGCCAAGCTGCCGGGTCCACACGGGCTCCAGGTCCACGAAGGCGTCCGGCGTGCTGAGGTTCACCAGCACGGGCGCGGGGGCCTGCCACAGGTTGGGGATGTAGTTGAAGTTGACGGTGTGCTGGCCCAGGAGGCCCGAGGCGTTCATGCCGCTCTGGAGCCAGGGCCCGCTGTCCAGGCGCCAGCGGGGCTCGTGCGGCAGCACGGCGGGGGGCAGGAAGTTGACCCGCACGCCGCCCTCGTCCGAAATGCCGGACAGGCAGCCGCCGTAGGCTGTGAACCGGCTGTTCTCGAACTCTTCGGGCACCCCGCCGCCCCGCGACAGGCCGACCAGGCCGTAGGGGTCGTCCACGGCGAGCCAGGTGATGACGATGCGCCCGTCAAAGAACATCTCCACCTGGAAACTCACGGTGAGGGCGATGCCCACCTTGGTGATGACGACCTTGTCAAAGGTGACGACGGCGCGGTTGGGCAGCTGCTGGAAGTACACCGTGCCGCCCTCGTCCGGCTTGAGCCCCGTGAAATGACCCGAGATGCGCGGCTGGCTGAAGTGGTTCTCCAGCGTGTTGTCGCGCGTGCCGTCGCCCGCCTCGAAGGTGATGTAGCCGTTCGAGCCGATGTACAGGGAGCTGTAGTGGCTGCCGTAGAGCGGGAAGGTGCGCCCGCCCTCGAGGTCCACCCGGGCGAAGGTGTCGCGGCCCAGCGGTATGACGGTCGCGCCTGCGACCGGCGTGCGGAACCCCGCGACCGGGTCCTCCATGCAGGCGACGTAGTAGTTGTTGCTCATGTTCGGGGTGAAGCGCACCCGTTTGAAGTCGAGGTCGTTGGTGCTCAGGGTGAACTTCTGGGTGAACCAGTCGGAGGGGTTGCCGGCGGGGGGCTGGCCCGTGAAGTTCAGCTCCGCGTCGGTGAAGGGGAAGGTGGTGTGCTTGATGGGCAGCCACTCAATCTGGTTGAGGAAGTTGTTCGGGTCGTCATCGCTGGGGTAGGTGTATCCCCAGCTCCAGCTGAACACCTTGATGCTGGCGGTGAAGTAGGGGTAAATCTTCGCCCCCAGGTTGAGGGTCGCGTTCTCGTTGTACGAGGCGATGGTCGAATACCCCTCCGGCGGCACGACGACCGGAAGCTGCTGCGCCTCCTGCGTGAAGGCGTTGCCGTCGGTCAGGGAGATGCTGTCGCAGGTGAGGCTGCCGTCGGCGATGGCGGCCACGTCCAGCCCGACCATGATCGTGGGCTTGACGGGCAGCCAGCTCGGCAGCTCGGGGAGCACGCCCTGCGTGATGGCCAGGGCGATGATGTCCAGCTTCACCACGTTCGTGCGGCCCGCGTCGTCGCGGACCTCCGACACGCTGTCCAGCAGCCAGTTGTTGAAGCTGTCGCGGTCGGACGCCACCAGGTTGAAGTCCGGCACATAGGGGATGTCAATGGTGAAGGGGTCGAGGTAGTCGCCGATGAGGGGGATCCACGAGAGGTCGGCGGCGGCCTTCAGGCTGAACTCGGCGCCGAAGTAGAAACCCCAGGTGCCGCGGGCGGGGCCGACGCCGAGGAGGCTCTCCGGCGTGAGGCTGACAATGCCGTTGACCGCGGCGTCGTAGTTGTACCCGGCGGCCGCGCGCACGCGCAGCTGGATGACGAAGCCGCCCGGGTCGCCCATGCCGCCGCTGGGAATCCAGCCGGTGTCGAACCCGAGGGTGTCCAGCCCCTGCTGGGGCACGACGAACTGCACCTCGCGGCTCTGCGTGTCCTCCGCCTTGTCCGCCGCGGGGGCGGCGGGCAGCGTCACGGGCCTCATGCCGTCGGGCAGGGCGCCGTAGCCCTCGCTCACGATGTTCATGGAGGGCAGCACGGGCGGGGGCTGGTCGGTGTACTCGAAGACCTGCACCATCACGCGCCGCCCGTCGTCTATGCGGATGTAGACGGGGCGCGCGGTCTCGCCGACCATCTGCTCCCACCAGGACTCGGTGAGCACCGCCTCGCCGTCGCGCATCAGGCGCACCTCAAAGGTGGGCCCGTCCAGGCTCTTGGGGCGCTGGTAGACCATGTCCAGCCCCTTCTCCAGGGGCACGGTCACCATGGCGGACCCGTCCTTGAGCAGGTCGGTCCTGGCCCCGTTGGCGGCCCAGACGTCCATCTGCTCCGACTGCCGCGTCATGAACAGGGGGTTGCCCACGCCGGGATCGCCCATGCGCACGATGTCCCGCCGGAGGGTTCCGTCGGGGTTCGGGGTCCACAGCTCCACCGACCCGCGCTCGCGGGCCAGCGCCTTGAGCGCGTCGTCGCCCTGGCTGCCAGAATCCGTCCGGGCGGAGTAGACCACGGCCACCTCGGCCGGGGCGGACGCCGCCAGAAACACGCCCGCCGCCAGCAGAATCACCGCCGCCGCGCGGCCCGCGCCGGCGCCGCGCATCCGGGCGCGCAGCGCCCCCGCGCCGGCCAGCAGCGCGACAAGGCACAGCAGGGCGGCGCCCCCCGCGGCGGGCACCGCCGTCTCCAGGGAGACGGTGAACGGATCCGACTGGCGGGTCTCCAGCTCGTCGGACACGATGCACACATAGGTGCCGACATCGTCCGGGCCGACGGCGTCCAGGGCGAACACCGGGCCGTCCGCCTTGCCGGGGCCGAGCAGGGGCTCCAGCGGCTGCCCGTCCTTGTACCAGGCATAGGTGATGGAGGAGCCGAAGGCGTTGCGCACGCCCACCTCGAGGATTGTGGCGGCGCCCTGGACCGTGCTCACCGAAGCCGGGCTTTCCTGGTCCACGGCGAGCGGGCTCGGGTTAAGGGCGATGGTCCCCTGTATCGCGGGCGCGGAGACGTTCCCCGCGCGGTCTTTGAATTTCACATGCACCTTCTTCCATCCCTGTCCGGGGGTCAGTGTCCAGGCCCGCTCCGGGGAGAACGGCTCCCAGGGCAGCCACAGCGCGCCGTCATCGCTCAGGCACATCTCCACCACGCCGCTGGAAAGCGCCCCGTCCTCCGGGGCCAGCGCCAGCGTGACGGCGGGCACCCGCGTGTAGACGTCGCCGTTGTTGACGGTCACGGCGCCCGCCGGGGGCAGGGTGTCCACCTTCAGCAGGCCCGTGCTCTGGCTCGACCCGCTGTTGCCCAGCGCGTCCACCGCCACAATGGAGATGGTCGCGGGCCCCTCCGCCACCTCGCCCTGCCGGACGGTGAAGGTGTACTCGTAATAGTCGCCCTCCGCGTCGGCGAACACCGCGTCGAGGCCGTTCACCTTCACGGACGGGGCCGCGGGAATCCCGTTGGTGTCGTTCACACGGAAACCGATCAGCACGGAGGCGCCGTCCCCGGCGAATTCGGGGAAGACCGTGAGCCCGCTGACGGTGGGAATGGTGTTGTCTATGGTCAGCACGCTGGTCAGCGTCAGGATGCCGCCGTTGCCGACCACGTCCCGGGCGGACACGAGCACGCTCGCGGGGCCCTCCGGGTCCGCGGCGCGCACCGTGTACCGGAACTCGTAGACCGAGCCGCTCTGGCTGTGGAACGCCGCCGGGGCGGCGTTGACCGTCACGGACGGCGTGCCGAAAACCCCGGTGAGGGCGTCTGTGGCCATGAAGACCAGGCGCACCGAGTCGCCAAGCCGCGCCACCGCGGGCACCGCCTGCACATTGAAGATGACCGGCGCCGTCCGGTCAATGAGCAGGGCCGACGTGCTCGTGGTGACGGCGCTGTTCCCCAGCACGTCCGTTGCCGTCACGCGCACCGTGGCATTCCCCTCCGGCGCGGCGCCCGGAACCGTGAAGTTCCAGGTGTGCAGGCTGCCGCTTGCGCCCGCATGGGTGGCCGCGGCGCCGTTCACCGTCAGCGCGGGGGTTCCCGCGACCCCGGTCAGGTCGGTGACCGTGGCCGTGAAGACCACCGCGTTGCCCCCCCGCGCCTGCACCGGCGACGCCGTTATCCCGCTGACCACCGGGGCGTTTGGATCCAGAACGAGCGCGGTGTTGTTGGAGAAATTGCGCGCGTTGCCCGCGAAGTCCGACGCGTAAATGGCGATCACCGCCGGGCCCTGGGAAACGCCCGCCGGAACGGTGAACACCCAGGTGTACACATAACCGCTCTGGGAGGGCGCCGAAACCGGCAGCCCGTTCACCGTCATCACCGGGGATCCCGAAACCCCGTAATTGTCAATCACCTGCGCCGTGATTGTCACCGCCGTGCCGACGGTGGCCGCCGCGGGAGAGACGCCCAGGGAGCCGATGTTGGGCTGGGTCCGGTCCACCGTCAGGATCGTGGACGCCGGGGACGCCGTCCGGACATTGCCCGCCCCGTCCGACGCCGTGACCACAATCGCCGCGGCCCCCTGCAGCTCGGACGCCCCGATGGTGAAGGTCCAGGTGTGGACGCTGCCCGCCACCACGGGGGCCGCCGCGACCAGATTGCCGTTGAGCCGGAGCGTCGGCAGCCCGTCCAGGCCGAAATTGTCGCTGACGTCCGCGGAAATGCTCACCAACGTGCCCGCGCGCGCCCACGCCACGGAGGACTGGATCGAATGCACCGACGGCAGGGTGCGGTCCACCCTCACCAGGTCCGCCGCGGTCCCGGAAACCGTGTTGCCCGCCGTGTCCCGCGCCGTCACCGACAGGACGGCAAACCCCTCGGCGGCGTCCGCGGGAATGACGTAGGACCACTCGTACCAGTCCTCATAGACCGAGGGCGGGCCCGCGTCCACCCCCGCCACCGTGAGGGCCGGGGCCGGGCTCGACGACACCTCCACATTGTCCTCCACCGTCAGGCCGATCACCACCGTGTCCCCCGGCTTGACAACGCTGTCCGAAACCGCGAAATAGCTGAGTGTGGGCGCGACATTGTCCACCACCAGCAGGTCGTCCGCCGCCGCCGCCGCCGTGTTCCCCGAGGGGTCCGCCGCGTTGACGGAAATGGACACCGGCCCCTCCGGCGCCCCGGCGGGGACGTTCCACAGCCAGGAGTACACGTCGCCGTCCAGCACGGGGAAGGTGAGCGGGACACCGTTGACCGTCATCTGGGGCTCCCACGCCACGGACACGTTGTCGGTGATCGTGGCGCTGAGGGTGACGCTGGCCCCGTGCCGCGCCGCGCTCCGCGAACTGGTGACGTTCGAGATGACCGGGTTGGTGGCGTCGGTCACCGTGACGGTGACGTCCTTTTCAAGGACCGGGTTGTACCCCGCCGCCGGATCCTCCACGGCCACCCGGAGGACGTGGGAGGCCGCGGCCCCCGCGTCAATCTGCGACGCGTCCGCGATGGTCACCGCGGCCGTGAGGCTGTCCCCCGCCGGGGTCAGGGCGAAGCGCCCCCCCGCGCTGTCCACCAGCGACCAGACATAGGGCGGGGCGCCGTCCGGGTCGCTCACGGCGAGGGTCCCGGCCAGGGTTCCGTTGGGCGCCGTGTCGGAGACCGTCAGGCTGCCGGTGATGTCCGTGGGCCCCTGGTTTCCCGTGGGAATCACGCAGGCCGCCATGCCGTAGTTGTCATTGGGCTGCCAGGAAAGCGACGCGCCCGCCGCAGACCCCGCGCGCGTGCTGCCGCCGCCCTGGCTGTAGGACAGGAGATAGGCCGTGTCCAGACGCCATTGCTGCACATGCTCCGGCGCGCCCGCAATGTTCAGGGTGGTGTCCTTGTTGACAATGGCGGAAACCGCGAGCGAGCCCAGCGGGGCCTGGGCGCCGTTGAAGCTGATGGTGGCCGTGCCCGACCCGCCGCGGCTGACCAGACGCACCGGCTTCAGCGGCGTGGCCGCGCCGGGGTCGGAGAACTGCGCCAGATCCACGCCGGAAAGAAAAAGCACCCCCGCGATCTTGTGGCGGGAGGAGTTGCTCAGGGTGACCGCGATGGTCTTGGCGACGCCGACGGGGGGATTCTTGTAATACAGCAGCGTGACCCGCTCATCCCTGTCGGGGAACTCGCCGTATCCCGTCTCATCGGAGTCCACGATCATGTGAAACGCGACCCCGTCTATCGTCGCCGACGAGACCGCCCGGTTGTCCCGGTTCGAGACGCCGAGCACCAGGAGCTGCGTGCCCGCCGGCGCCGTGAAGTTCAGGTTCAACGAGGTGTCGTTGTCCTCGTCCTTGGCGGACGCCTTGTCCAGCACCTGCACGGCCGCTTCGGCGGAAACCGCCAGCAGCAGCGCCGCGGTGAATATCCCCAGAAAAAGCCTGCCTGCGCGCATCGTGACCATCCCTTCTCCCGCCGCGTTCCCGCAACGGGTCTGCCAGAAAACAAAAAAGCCCGTTATGAAACACCGACAGCCCCGCACCCAAACACGCCGCCGCCGTGTCAGAAAAGCGGCGAAACGCCGCGCATCCGTCCGGCCGGGGCGCCTTCAAATGCAGGCTGCTGCCGAAAATGCCCGCATGGGCACACCACGTCATGTTTTTATGGTATTTCATCCCGTCCGAAATGTCAAGCAAACCCGGCGGCCGGGACGTCTTCTTGCGTCCCCGTGAGGGGACTATGGTAGTCTGCAAGGACTTTCGCCGCCGGACGGGCCGGGGCGAAGAAAGGAGTTGTGTCATGGATCAGGTTTCACGACGCGGTTTTCTTGCGGTTACCACGGCTGCGGCCGCCGCCGCGCTGGGCCCGCAAGGGGCCCGGGCGGCGGAGATTTCGTGGGTGTCCCGGTTGAAGGTGGCGGATCCGGCGGCGGTCAAGGTGCTGCAATTCACGGATGTGCACTTCTTCAGCGGCATTAAGAAGATGCCTTCCCTGGAGAAGCACAGGAGGAAGCAGACGGTTGAACACCTGAAGACGCTGCTGGACCTGGCGAAGCCCGACCTGTTTGTCGTGACGGGCGACCTGTGGTGCGACAACGACGAGGGGCGCGGGGCGGAGTACATGGCCTTCGCCGTGGAGCAGTTGTCGGGCCTGGGCGCGCCCTGGGCCTTCACCTGGGGCAACCACGACCAGTTGGACGATTTTTCTCTGGGGCACAAGACCTTTGCGGAGGCAAAGAACAGCCTCTACGCGGGCCGCGAATCCAACGGCAACTATGTGGTCCGCCTGGAGAACGCTTCCGGGGAGCGCCTGGCGGAGCTGTTCTGCCTGAACACCAAGACGGGCGGCATGGACGCGGAGGCGCGCGAGTTCACCAAGTCCGCCGCCAATACGCTGGACGCCGCCGGGCCGCGCCCCCTGCGCATCGGCGCCTTCCACATTCCCGTGCGGCAGTACCAGGACATCTGGGACGACGGCTCGGCCCGGGGCATCATCGGCGAGGACGTGTGCTTCGAGGAGGAGGACCGGTCCTCCCTGCCCGTGCTGGCGGGGGCGGGTCTGGGCGCCGTCATCTGCGGACATGACCATGTGAACGACTACTCCGCCGTCTCCGGCGGGGTGGACCTCATTTATGGCCGCGCCACCGGCGTGGGCGGCTACGGCGCCGACCAAGTTGCCAAGGGCGCGAAGCTCTACACCCTCGATCCGGCCCGCAAAGCCTATGAATGGGTGTCGCTTCAGCTTGACGGCACGAAATGGCGGCCCGCCCCCGACGAGCGCAAGGATGTCCGGGAGAAGGAGTGATCAGTCCCCGGGTTCCGGCCCCTCCAGCAGGTCGGCGCGTTGAATCTCCCGGGGCTTACGGTCCACTTGGGCGAGCAGTCCGAGTTCCTTCTCCCCCGACGCCGCGCCCAGTTCCCTGAACTTGCGCGCGGTCACCAGCACTCTGGTTTCCAGCGTGCCCACGGCCTTGTTGTAGGCCTCGGTCGCCGAGTCGAGCCCCTTGCCCACCTTGGCAAAATGCTCGGCGAGGGTGCAGACCCGCTGGTACAGCTCCCGCCCCAGGCCGCTGATCTTTTCGGCATTCTCCGCCAGCCGCTCCTGCCGCCAGCCGAAGGCCACCGCCTTGAGCAGGGCAATCAGCGTGGTCGGCGTCGCCAGGATGATCTTCCCCTCCACCGCCGTCTCAATCAGTTTGGGGTCCTCCTGGAGCGCGGCGCTGAAGAACGGCTCTCCCGGAAGGAACAGGACGACGAACTCGGGGGTGTTGTTCCCGAACTGGTTCCAGTACTTCTTCTCGGACAGCCGGGTCACATGGTCGCGCACCTGCCGGGCGTGCGCCTTCAGATGCTCCGCGCGCGCGGCGTCGGTGTCCGCCTCCACCGACCGCAGGTAGGCGTCCAGCGACACCTTGGAGTCCACGACAATCACCTTGTCGTTGGGCAGGCGGATGACCATGTCGGGCCGCAGGGTCCCGTCCTCGGACTTCACGGTGGCCTGCTGCTCGAAGTCGCAGTACTCGAGCATGCCCGCCAGCTCCACCACGCGCTGGAGCTGGATTTCGCCCCAGCGGCCCCGCGTGATGGGCGACTTGAGGGCGCTCACCAGCCGGCCCGTCTCCGTCTGGAGCTCCTTCTGAGTCTGGGTCAGGCCAAGGACCTGGGTGGAGAGTTCGGTGTAGGCGGTCAGGCGCGTCTTCTCCACCTCCTGAATCTGGGTGTTCACCTTTTCCAGGGACTCGCGGATGGGCTTCACCATCTGCTCGATGTTCTCCTGGCGCTTGGCCAGGTCGCCCTGCGCCGTCTCCTGAAACCGCTTCAGGTTCTGCTCCGCCAGCTCCAGAAAGGAGGTGCTGTTGCTTTTCAGCGCCTCGGCGGACAGGGTTTGGAAGGCGTCGGCCAGCTTCCTCCGCGCGTCCTCCAGCAGGGCCAGTTTCTCCTGCGCCGCCTTGCGCTCCTCCTCCAGCCGCGTCTCCATTTCGCGCACCCGCTCCCGCAGCGCCGTCAGGGCGTCGCCCCGCGCCTTCACCTCCCCCTCCAGCGGCGCCACGCGCGCGGCCTTCTCCTCCGCCGCCGCGCGCAGGCCCGTCTCCCGGCGCAGTTCCACCTGTGTGTCCGTGAGCTGGGTTCCAAGGCGCCCCGCCTCCTCCCGGAGCCGCGCCCAGGCCTGCTCCACCTGCGCGGCGCGCGCCTCCATGGCGGCCTTCCCGCTGAGGGCGAGGTCGCGCTCCGCCGCCAGCCGCCGCGCGCCCCCGCGCGCCAGCAGCCACACACCGGCCGCGGCGACAACGCCCCCCAGCAGGAATCCGGACAGCACCTGAAAAATCATGGCGGTTCACCCCCGTGATGCGGTTTGGCCCCTACTGTACGTTCCCCCGGAAATGAAGTCAAGGCCGAGGACGGGAAGTGGAAGGCCCTGCGCGCTCCCGCGGACTGCCGGCCGCCCAGTCCGCCCAGTCCGCCCAGTCCGCCCAGTCCGACCTGCCCGACCTGCCCGACTTGTCCGGCATCCCCGACATCCGGGTGCTTCGTGCCGGGCGGATTTGCTACTCTGTCCGCAGAGGACACGCGCCCCCGATGAAACAGGCCGCCATACCGCCGCTTTCGGAAACCCCGCTGGTCAGCGTCATCCTGTCGAGCTACAACTACGCGCGCTATCTGCCCGCGGCGCTGGAAAGCGTTTTCGCGCAGACCTGGCCGCGTCTGGAGCTGATTGCCGTGGACGACGGGTCGTCGGACGACTCCCGCGCTTTGCTGGAGCGGGCGCGGCAGACGGCCCCGGTGCCCATGCGGGTGATCCTCCAGGAGCACAGGGGCCAGGGGGCGGCGTGGAACGCGGGTTTCGCCCGGGCGGAGGGCGAGGTGGTCTGCTTTCTCGACAGCGACGACGAATGGCGGCCCGAAAAGGCGGCCGAGATGGTGGCGTTCATGCGCGCCGTGCCGGGGGGCGGGGTGTACCAGCACCAGCTCGACGACGGCCAGGGCAACGCCTGCCTGGGCATCCTGCGCAGCGGCGACCTGCTGGCGCAGTGGCGCGCCTGCGGCCGGGTGAACACGGCCCTGCGGCATGACCTGACGGTGTTTCATGTGCCGTCGAGCGGGCTGGTCTTTCCCCGCGCCGTGCTGGAGGAGATCTTTCCCGTGCCGGAGGCGGTCGTCGCCTCGCCGGATTCCTATGTCGCCTGGCTCGGTGCGGCCCTCGGCCCCGTCTGCTCCTGGCCGAAAACGCTGGGCACCTGGCGCAGCCACGCGGAAAACGCGGGAAAATCGTCCCGTTTCAGCTACCGGGACTACTGGGTGCCCGTGGTCCTGCCGGAGATCAACCGGCGGTTCCGCGAATGGGGGGTGCCGGTCGCGCTGGAGCACCGCCCCGCCGCCGTGCTGCTGGAGCCCCTGCGGCAGCTCCGCGACGCCCGGGTCCGGCGCCGGCGCAAGGCGGGGGGGCTGCCGCCCTTCGGATGAAGTGCGGGTGGAAATCTGCGATAATGGCGGAGTCCCCGTGACGGGCCGGTGCGGCGGGGGGTGTTCTTCAACGGGCTGGACGGTCGAGGTGAGCCATGAATGCGGAGCGTCCGATTCGCGTGCTTGAGGTGGTGGACTGCCTGAACGGCGGCGGGGCGCAGACCGCCCTGCTGGAGTGGGTCCGCCGCCTGCCCCGCGACCGGTTCCAGGTGGACGTGGTGTCCCTCTTCGGGCCGGGGCTGCTGTCGCAGGCCTTCGCCGGCGCGGGTTTCCCCGCGACGCACCTCTCCCCTTTCCGGTGGAACCCGCTGATCCCCCTGCGCCTCGCGCCGTGGCTGCGCCGGGACTACGACGTGGTCCACGCGCATCTCGTCATCTCTTCGTTCCTGTGCGAGCGCATGATGCCGCCCCGCCGGCTGGGGCGGCTTATCGTCCATGTGCAGAACCCCGTCGCCGCCAGCGGCCGCTACCAGGACTGGATCGAGCGCCACGCCTACCGGCGCGCGGGCACCGTGCTGGCCTGCTCCCGCCACGTTCTCAACACCGTCGGCCTCTGCCGCAACGGCGAGGCGCTGCACAACACCATCAACATGGAGCACTTCCACCCGTTCAGCGGGGAGGAGCGCGCGGCCGCCCGCGCCCGCTTCGGCCTCGGGGAGGACCATCCCGTCTTCGTTGCGGCGGGGCGGCTCGCGCCGCAGAAGAACCACGCGCTGCTGCTGGACGCCTTTGCGAGCGTCCGGGTGAAGCTGCCCCGGGCGGTGCTGCTGCTCGCGGGGGACGGGCCGCTGCGGGGCGCCCTGGACGCGCAGGCGAGGACGCTGGGCCTCGGCGGCAGCCTGCGCTTTGTGGGGTTTCAGGAGGACGTGCGGGACCTCCTCGCGGCGGGGGACGTGTATGTCCTCTCCAGCCGCTACGAGGGGCTGTCCCTTTCCCTGCTTGAGGCGATGGCCTGCGGGCTCCCCTGCGTCAGCACCTTCTATCCCGGCGCCGACGAGGCGCTGGAGGACGGCATGAACGGACGGCTGGTGCCGCCGGACGACGTGCCCGCCCTCGCCGCCGCGCTCAAGGAACTCGGGGCCAACCCCACGCAGCGCGAGGTGCTGGGCCGCGCCGCGCGCGAATCCGTCGAGGACCGCTTTTCCGCCGACGCCACCGCCGCCCGCCTCACCACCATCTACGAGGCGCTGTCCGCGTAGGCCCGCCTACTCCCCTTTGGGGGCCTTGGCGGGCAGGAGGGCGCGGGCGTTTTCCGCGAGGGAGATGAACTCCGAGCGCGCGCCGTCGGGGTCGTCGCCCCGCCCCGCCCGGGCGAGCCGGGCCACCAGGTCCATGTCGGCGTTCCCCGCGAAATCCGACTGCCCCAGGATCATGCCGAAGGCGGCCACGGCGGCGGCGAACTGGAAGTCGCCGTCGGGCGCGTCCGACACGGCCCCCGCCACGGGGATGTCCTCCGCGCGGACGCTTTCGGCGGCGTCGGGCGCCTTGTGGCGGAGCTTGATGGTCATCAGCTCGTCCGACTGCCTGGCCGCGTCGGGCGGCGCCTGTTCCGGGGGGGTCTCCCCGTACTTGAGCGGGTCCACTTTCGGGCGGGCGGCGTCGGCGCCGGGGGGCGCGATTTCATACAGCGCGGTGACCGTGTGGCCCGCGCCGATCTCCCCGGCGTCCTTGCGGTCGTCGTTGAAGTCCTCGGCGGCGAGCAGGCGGTTCTCATAGCCGATCAGCCGGTACGCGCCGACGCGCGCGGGATTGAACTCCACCTGGATTTTGACGTCCTTGGCCACCGTGAGCAGGGTGCCCGAGGCCTGCTCCAGCATCACGCGGCGCGCCTCGTTAAAACTGTCCACATAGGCGTACTGCCCGTTCCCCCTGTCCGCCAGGGCCTCCAGCTTGTCGTCCTGGAGGTTGCCCCGCCCGAAACCCAGCACGGTCAGGAACACGCCGCTCTTCGCCTCCTCCGCGATGATCCGCTCCAGCTCGTCGTTCCCCGTGACGCCGACGTTGAAGTCGCCGTCCGTGGCGAGCAGCACGCGGTTGATCCCGTCCTTCACCAGGCGGCGGCGGGCCATGGCATAGGCCAGGCGGATGCCGCCCTCGCCGTTCGTGGAGCCGCCCGCGTTCAGCGCGTCAATGGCCGCGGTGATGCGCGTCTTCTCGCTCCCGGGGGCGGCCTCCAGCGCGACGCCCGCCGTGCCCGCATAGGTGACGATGCCGACGGTGTCCTCCGGGGTGAGGCTCTCGGCCAGCAGTTTCATGCCGCGCTTGAGCAGGGGCAGCTTGTCCTCGTCCATCATGGACCCCGACACGTCAATCAGGAACACCAGGTTGGCCGGGGGGCGCCGGGAGAGGTCCACCTCCTTCGCCGCCAGGGCCACGCGCGCCAGCAGGTGCTCCGGCTTCCACGGGCAGGGATGCACCGCCACCGACACGGCAAAGGGCCGCCCGTCGGCCGGCCGGGGATAGGCGTAGCGGAAGTAGTTGATCATCTCCTCCACCCGCACCGCGTCTGCGGGCGGCAGATCCCCCGCCTCCAGATAGCGCCGCACATTCGCGTAGGACGCCGTGTCCACATCCACGCCGAACGTGGAAAGCGGCGCGTCCAGCGGGCGCAGAAAGCCGTTTTCCTCGGCGGCCTTGTAGGAGTCCCGCCCTTCGGCAGGGTACGCGGGGGGCATGATCATGCTCGCCCGCGCGATGGTCGGCGGCGCCCCCAGCCTGAGAGCCCCCGCAATTGGCACGGCCTGCGGAAGGGACACCGGTTTGGGCGCGGGACCCTTGGAGTCCGCAGCCAGGGGAACCTTGTGCCGCGCGCACCCCGAACCCAGCAGGACCAGCCCCAGCAGGGCGACAACCACCAGCAACCCACCCTTCCACATCTCCCGTGAATCCAGCATGGCAACGACCTCCCGCGCGGCCCCGCCGCGCATTCTCCGCTTGCGGCCCAACCCGGCGCCGCCCCGGACGCCAGATAACCCTGTAATACCGAAGGGCGGGGAAATGTTCCAGCAAGAGGACAACGAACCACGGGCGGGCGGAAATGGGCACAGACGGGAGGGTTGGGTTCTTGCCCGAAGAAGGGCAGTCAGGAAAGGTCCACAGACATTCTCAGCCCCAGGCGGTTTTGAAGCAAGGCGAGGAACCCCGCGTGCAGGTCGCGACGCGGTCCGCAGGCGTTCCGCGCGAATTCGGCCATGGCAGCCACAGCCTGATCATTGTTGTATCCGATCTCAGACAGTGTTCTAAACGCGACCATTCGGGGGTCAACGCGCGCGCCGGCCTGTCCAAGATTAAACGAAGCCTCCGGCTGCATTTTGGCAATCAATTGTGGAATCGCCCCGGCGGTCTGCCCACCGGAAATGCTTAGAGCGCGCACCATGGAAAGCTCTTGAAGTCTTGAGACGACCGCCGTATCCTTCAGGTGTGCGAATATCTCCTCTTTGGGTATGTCCGTCCTGAGCGCAAACCAGAGAAGGTCCGGCCTCTCTTCTCGTCCAATCGTCTCAAGGAGCCCGTCCTTGATCCCTTTCACAGAGATGCCCGCCACAAGGACCGCCTCCACTGCCTGGACTGCAACGGATTCATTCTGGTGAAAGAGGAGATCAAGCAACTCCTCAGGGTGATGTTTCCCGTATTTGGCCAGAGCTAGCACGAAATCGGACGACGTGGGGGCATCCTTCTCCGCACCGGGCACCGCACGAAACGCGGCCCCCCTTGCCTCGAGAAGCTCCAGCAGCAGACTTCCCGCGCGGCGCGACTCTCTCGTGGAGAACCGGGTGCGAAGAGACGCGGAAATGCCCGCGCGGGCCACGGCGATATCCTTGTCTGTCAGGGATGCCATGACCATCCTGCGCACCCTTTTGTCCGAGGGGGCAAGCGCGGGCAGGGCGGTAAGGGCCGCCATGCGCACCTCCAGTTCATCCGACTTTGCCAGGGCAAGGATTTTGCCCAGGGAAAACTTTGCCTCCTCTCCCCGTTCGGCGAGGACGCTCACTGTCTCCCTCCGCACCTGCGCGTCCCCTGTGTCCAGCCCCTCTGCGGCAACGCGCAGGCAGTCTCCGCCTATGGCGGCGAGGACGCCGGGCAGCCGGCCAACCGACGGCTGCCGCGCGTCTCCGGAGGCGCGGAGCAGCTCACGGTACCGCGCAGCGATCAGCGCGGCCGCCGACTCGTCCGTCCTTCCCCGCGACACAAGCTGCTCTCTAAGATGGTTTCCCGGATAGTCGTTTTCCCCCCCTAAATAGGCGTCCAGGAGCACGGTGGTAACCCTGTCGTCATGGGGCAGGACATTGGGGAGCGCTTCCAGCACTGCCCGCCGCACGTCTTTTTCGGCATGTCCGGCAGCCGAAAAAAGCTCTGGCGCGGCTTCGGCGGCCGCTTCGCCCATTTTGCCGAGCCGCCTGATGGACAGCACCAAGAGCTGGTCGTCGTCCTTCTCCTGGAAAAGGCCCCGGAGTGTGTCCACCGTGAGGACTCCCTCAAAAGGGGGCGTTTCGAGCAAATGAAACGCCCCGTGGCGCACCTGCCAATCGCGCGCATGCAGGGCTTTGAGCAGACGGGGGGCCGCCGGACGCGCCCGGTCGCCCAACCCTGCCAGATACCCCAGAGCAGCCTGCCTGAAGTATGAGAATCTGGAGTCCAACATTCCAATGACGGTGAGAACATATTCCTCTTCGGGTGAGCGCGCCGCCGTGTCCGCGGGAGCGGGGCCAATGCCGGACCGTCGGCGCAACACCTCCGACGCCTGCGGGAACAAGCCCATTCCGTCCCTGCCCGCAGCGTGCAAATGGGGGAATGCATACTCGCGAACATATGGGTCGGGAGAGGCAAGCAACTCGGATAGAAAGGCCCGTTTCTGATCCTGCTGGGCGGGCAGCACCGGAAATGCCATTCCGTAAACCCCCTCATCAATGCCTCTTGCGGACCGTATGATGTCGCAGAAATAGGTGATGAGTTCCGGGGAAAGGGCGATATCACCGGGGTCCACGAGCGGACGGGGCGATTTTTTGATGCTCCAGTCCAGCCCCTTCGCGACACAGGCCTGGACACGCACGCTGGGGTCGTTCAGGGCCTCCAGCAGTGCCGGCCTGAGTTGTTCCGAAGGGAGACCCGTCATGCAGAGGGCAAAACCGAGCGTCATCCGCACCCCTTCCGGGCCGTTCTTCAGCGCGTCGAGGCACGCGGGAAGCGCGGCCTCCACGCACGCCGCAGCCTCTGGCGTCTTGATCAGGGGGGCGCACAGGGCGTCACATACAGCCTCCACGGCCGCGCTCCGAGCCTCCTTGTCAACGTCGCACAGCATGGCAAACGCGAGGAGCGCCGTGTCAGGCCCCATATATAGGAGGGTCTTCGGCAGCCGCCGAGCGTAGGAGGACCGTTCCTCCGGCGAGGCCTGTTTGTATTCCTCCACCAGCAGCCGAACCACCTCGCCGAGAGGGGGGGAGAGCGTCGGCATTTCCGCAGGGACCTCGGGCCGGGCGGCCCCGCATGCGGAAGGCTCCCATTTGGAGAGCTCGCAGGGAAGGATGTACTCCGTGACGGCATAATGGCCCTGCGCCCAGCCGCAACAAAAGAGCAACGCGGCCACCAACCCCATCCAAGAATGTCCCGCGCGCATAACATGTCTCCGGTCCACGAGGGACGGTTTTCACCGGGGGAGGATCACGCAGTCTATTCTGTCACGGGAGGCGGCGGGCAGTCCAGCCTTGGGGAGCGCGGCGCATCGCGCGGTCGCCGGACACCAGACACTAGACACCCGTCGGACCGGTCGGACTTGTCGGACCGGTCCGACGGGCTGAGAGCAGGCTGGCTTGCGGAGCGGTCCCGCCCCTACCCGCCCTCCTCCTGGAGGCGGATAAGGGAAAGCGCTCCCCCGCAGGCTACTCGAACGTGGCCGGAGGCTCCCTCAATCCCAGGCGGAAGTCAAGCATGGTCCGCAGCCCCATAAAAACTGGGTGGCGTGGTCCGGAGGTATTCCGCGCAAATTTGGCCATTTCCGCCACCACTTGGTCGTCATCATATCCGATTTCGGCCAGTGACCAGAATGCGATGAGCCGGGGGTCATACCCATTCACACGCCTTCCCATGTCAAACGGCATGTCCGGCTGCATCATTTCGGTCAAGACGGGAATCGCCCGCGCCGCGTCCTTGCCAAAGAACTTCAGCGCGTACGCCGCGTTCTTGCTGCGTTCCGGGTTCGACAGGGCCTCCAGGAGACATGCGAACAATTCTTCCCTCGGGATGTCCGCCTCAAGCATGAACGTGAGGTGGGCGACACCGTCCCTTTGCCACAACGTGTCAAACAGCCTGTCTTTGACCGGCTTCACCGAGATCCCCCCGAGAAGCACCGCCTTCTTCGCCTGCGCTGCGACGCCATAATCCCCGCTGAAAATCAGATCAAGCAGTTCGTCGGGGCAATACGCCCCGTATTTGGCCAGCGCGGACACGAAATCCGACGGCGGAGGCGGAGGGCCGCCGCTATAGGACGTTGGTTTGGGAGCGAAATCAGCAACTCCCCTTTTGAGTTGCCCAACCAGCAGGCGCCCCACTACGGGAAGTTCTCTTTTCGAAAACTGGACATGAATAGATGCGGAATCTGCCGCGCGGGCCACGAGCTGGTTCTCGTCGGTCAGAGCCGCCATGACCGCCGCACGCACCCGTTTGTCCGCGGGGGAGATGGCGGGCAGCGCCACGACGGCCGCCGCGCGCAACCCCCAGTCATCGGACTTGGTCAGGGCGACGATTTTTTCGAGGAAGAATTTGGCCTCTTTTCCCCCTTTTTCGAGGGCTTCCACAGCCGCCATAACCGCCCGGGGGTTCTCCGAGTCCAGCCCCTCGGCGGCAACACGGAGCCATTCGCCGCCGAGGCCGGCAAGGACGACGGACAACCGATCAGTGGCCGGGGATGCAGTGGCCTCCGGGGCGCGAAGCCGCGCCCGGTAACGCTCCGCAATCAGCGCGGCCGCCGAGGCACTGGCCTTCCCCTGGGCAGTCAGCGCCTCCTCAAAGAGGCTCCGGGGGTATTCCCTGTCCCCTGCCAGATAACTGTCCAGAAGCGCGAGGACCGCCCTGTCGTCCCGGGGAAGCACCCTGGCGAGCGCCGACGCGGCGGCGCACTGAATCTCGAAGTCCCCGCTCTTCAGCGCAGACAGAAGCTCCGGCGCGGCGGCGGCGGCCGCATCGCCCATTTCGCCGATCTGCCGGATGGCGGAAATCTGAAGCGGCGAGTCCTCCCTCTGGCAGAGCCCCCGGAGGACGTCAAGGGTGAGCAGCCCCTCGAAGACCTCTCCCTGGAGCATGTCAAAGGTCTCGCTGCGCACCTGCCCATTGTAAGAGTGCAGCGCCTTGAGCAAATGGGGGCCAGCCGGTCGGGCACGGTGCCCCATCTCTCTCAGGTACCGAACAGCAGCGAGACTGAAATGAGGATCCTTGGATTCCAGGAGCCCCGCGACAGCATGCACATAGGCCTCCCGCGGCCCCAGGGCCTGGGCGTCCTTCTGAGTCGGGCCGGTTCCCGCGATGCGGCGCAGCGTTGCCGTCGCCTCTGGAAACAGGCCCATTCCGTCCTCGCCCGCAGCGCTCACCTGGTCGAGCGCATACACTTGAATCCAGGGAATGGAAGACGCCAGCAGGGCGGACACATGGGCGCGCCGCTGCTCCCCATGGACGGGAAGATACACGAGGGCAGACTTCTTCAGAGCCTCTTCGGCAGCCTCAATGTTCAGCTCATAGTCGAGAAGCTCCTCCGGGAGAGTGAAATCGTTGGGGTTTACCAGCGGCGGGGCCGCGTTCTCAATGCTCCAGGCCAATCCCGCGACCACACTGACCTGAACGCGCCTGCTGGGGTCGTTCAGGGCCTCGAGAAGCGCCGGCCTGATGCGCTCCGGGGGAAGGCCGGTCATGCAGAGGGCAAAACCGAGTGTCATGCGAACCACTTCCGGGCCGTTCTTCAGCGCGTCGAGGTACGCGGGAAGCGCGGCCTCCACGCACGCCGCAGCCCGGGGCGTCTTGAACAGGGGGGCGCAGAGGGCGTCACATACCGCCTCAACAGCCGTCTGCCGCACCCTCTTGTCGGGATCGCACAGCATGGAAAACGCGAGAGGGGCGGTGTCCGGGCCCAAATACAGGAGTTCCCTGGCCCGCGAGTACACAAGAGAGTATCTGCCCTCCCCCGAAGCCTGTTTGTATTCCTCCACCAGCATCCGAACCACCTCCTGAAGAGGGGGAAGTAGCGTCGGCATCTCCGCCGGGACATCCAACTGGACGGACGGGCAGTCGGCGAATTCGAGAAGTGAATAATGGTAGGGAAGATAATACCGCGGGATGACAGAATGGCCCTGCGCCCAGCCGCAGCAAAGCAGCAACGCGGCCAACGGCCCCATCCAAGAATGTCCCGCGCGCATAAACATGTCTCCGGTCCACGATGGACGGTTTTCACCGGGGGGAGGATCACGCAGTCTATTCTGTCACGGGAGGCGACGGGCAGTCCAGCCTTCGGGAGCGCGGCGCATCGCGCGGTCGCCGGACACCAGGCACCAGACACCCGTCGGCCCGGTCGGACTTGTCAGACCGGTCCGACGGGCGAAAAAGAGGCTGGCTTGCTGGGCTCCCCCCCCTTACTCGCCTTTTTCCTGGAGTCGGATGAGGTTGAGCGCGCTGCCCGCCCGGTACCAGGCGATCTGGGCCTCGTTGTAGGTGTGGTTGACCGGGAACCGGTCCTCCGTGCCGTCGGCGTGGCGGAGAACGACGGTGAGCGGGGTGCCGGGGGTGAAGGCGTCGAGGCCAATCACGTCCACGGCGTCGTCCTCGCGGATTTTGTCGTAGTCCGCCGGGTCGGCGAAGGTGACGGCGAGCATGCCCTGCTTCTTGAGGTTGGTCTCGTGGATGCGGGCGAAGCTGCGCACGAGGACGACGCGGACGCCGAGGTGGCGGGGCTCCATGGCGGCATGCTCGCGGGAAGAGCCCTCGCCGTAGTTCTCGTCGCCGACGACAACGGACCCCGCGCCCGCCGCCTTGTAGGCGCGGGCGGTGGCGGGCACCTCGCCGTATTCGCCGGTGAGGGGGTTCTTGACGCAGTTGGCCTTGTCGTTGAAGGCATTAATCGCGCCGATGAAGCAGTTGTTGGAGATGTTGTCGAGGTGGCCGCGGAACTTGAGCCACGGGCCGGCCATGGAAATATGGTCCGTGGTGCACTTGCCCTTGGCCTTGAGCAGGAGCCGCAGGCCGCGCAGGTCGCCGCCGTTGGGCGGGAAGGGCTCGAGGAGCTGGAGCCGGTCGGAGTCGGGGCGCACGGCGACCCCGACCTTCGCGCCGTCGGACGCGGGGGCCACAAAGCCCGGGTCGTCGCAGGAGAATCCCTTCGCGGGCAGCTCGTCGCCCTTCGGCGGGTCGAGTTTCACGCGGGCGCCGTCGGCGGCCTCCACGGTGTCCGTCAGGGGGTTGAACCCGAGGTCCCCGGCGACGGCGAGGGCGGTGACGATTTCCGGCGACGCCACGAAGGCGTGGGTCTTGGGGTTGCCGTCGTTGCGCTTGGCGAAATTGCGGTTGAACGAGGTGACGATGGTGTTCGGCTCGTCGGCCGCGCCGGCGCGGTGGCGGGCCCACTGGCCGATGCAGGGCCCGCAGGCGTTGGCCAGCACGACGCCGCCGATGGCGGCGAAGTCGTCCAGCAGCCCGTCCTTTTCCAGGGTGTGGCGCACCAGCTCGGAGCCGGGGGTTATGGTGAACTCGGCCTTCGCCCTGATGCCGAGGGCCTTGGCCTGGCGGGCGATGGAGGCGCAGCGGGACATGTCCTCGTAGGAGGAGTTGGTGCAGGAGCCGATAAGGGCGACCTCGACCCGCTCCGGCCAGCCCTTCTCCGCCGCCGTCGCGCGCATCTCGGAGACCGGCGTCGCCAGGTCGGGCGTGAAGGGGCCGTTCAGGTGGGGCTCCAGGGTGTCCAGGTCTATCTCGATGACCTGGTCGAAGAATTTTTCGGGGTGCTCCTCGACCTCGGGGTCGGGGCGCAGGTTGGCGCGCCCGGCGTTGGCCGCGCGGGCCACCTCGGGGCGGCCCGTGGACTCCAGATAGCGGGCCATGGCGTCGTCGAAGGCGAAGAGCGAGGTGGTGGCCCCGATTTCCGCGCCCATGTTGCAGACCGTGCCCTTGCCGGTGCAGGAGAGGGAGTCCGCGCCCTCGCCGAAATACTCGACGACGGCGCCGGTGCCGCCCTTCACCGTGAGGATGCCCGCGACCTTGAGGATGATGTCCTTGGCCGACGCCCAGCCGTTGAGCCGCCCGCGCAGGCGCACGCCGATGATCTTCGGGAACTTCAGCTCCCACGGCATGCCCGCCATGACGTCCACCGCGTCCGCGCCGCCGACGCCCACCGCCGCCATGCCCAGCCCGCCCGCGTTGGGCGTGTGGGAGTCCGTGCCGATCATCATGCCGCCGGGGAAGGCGTAGTTCTCCAGCACGACCTGGTGGATGATGCCCGCGCCGGGCTTCCAGAAGCCGATGCCGTACTTGTTCGACACGGAGGCGAGGAAGTCGTAGACCTCCTTGTTCGTCACAAGCGCCTCGGCGAGGTCCGCCACCGCGCCCTCGCGCGCCTGGATCAGGTGGTCGCAGTGGACCGTGGACGGCACGGCGGCGCGGGCCCGGCCCGCGCACATGAACTGGAGCAGGGCCATCTGGGCGGTGGCGTCCTGCATGGCGACCCGGTCCGGGGCGAAGTCCACATAGTCCTTGCCGCGGGCGTATTCGCGCGTCGGGGCGCCCTCCCACAGGTGGCCGTAGAGAATCTTCTCCGCCAGCGTCATCGGCCGCCCGAGCACCCTGCGCGCCGCCGCCACCCGCCCGTCAAGCCGGGCATACACCGACAGAATCATGTCCAGATCGAAAAGCATGGCTCATACCCTCGTGTTGGCCCGCGCCGGGCCCCATCCATGACCGTCCTCCGGGAAAACCCCCGGTCCGCCCCGCGCCATTCCCCGTGTCCAGCCTTAAATACTAGCACACGGCCCCCGCCCCCGGCGATGGCGCTCCCTTTCTCCGGAAAAAGCGCACACAGAACCCCAGGACTGCCCCTGCCCGCCCTCGCCCCCCTCTCCTTCTTCCCTCTTCTCCCCCTCCGCGTGTTCCGTGGTTCGTTCCCAGATCCATCCCCATCTGCGCAAATCTGCGCAATCTGCGGACCGTCTCCGCGTTCGTTTCTCCGGAGGGACTCACACAGAGCCACAGAGCCGCCAGGAGAAAGGGGCAAACGTTTTCTGCAGCCAGTAAGGGCGAAAAATGGTTCGCCCGTGTTCTTCCTCTTCGACAATCCCCCCCGTCCGCGCCCTCCCGTCCGCGAAGAGGGCGAAAGAACCCCTGCCCGCCCCCCTGCCCCCGTCCCTCTCTTCGCTCTTCTCCCCCTCCGTGTCCTCCGTGTGTTCCGTGGTGAGACTCCCCGGGCGGACGGCGGTCAGTCGCCGCGCTTGATGCGGGCGCGCATGTCGGCGATGACGATGTCGAGGATTTCGTTCAGGCTGGTCTTGGGCGCGTAGCCGATGGCCTGGGCGATTTTTTCCAGGCTCGGCTCGCGGTGGCGCATGTCCTCGTAGCCCGGGCCGTAGGCCTGCTCGTAGGGCACATAGCGCAGGACGGAGGCGCTGCCCGCCCGCTCGATCACCCGCGCCGCCAAGTCCTCCATGGAAACCCGCTCGTTGTTCCCGATGTTGAACACCTGGCCGTTCACGGCGTCGCTGCCCATGAGCGTGACCAGCGCGGGCACCACGTCGCCGACATAGGTGAAGCAGCGGGTCTGCTGTCCGTCGCCGAAGACCGTGAGGGGCTCGCCGAGCAGCGCCTGGCGCACGAAGGTGGGGATCACCATGCCGTAGCGGCCCGTCTGCCGCGGCCCGACGGTGTTGAACAGGCGCGAGATCACCACGGGGTGGCGCTTCTCCCGCCAGTAGGCCAGCGCCAGGAACTCGTCAATTTCCTTCGACGCCGCGTAGCACCAGCGGTGCTTGTCCGTCGCGCCGATGACCCGGTCGTCCTCCTCGTGGAAGACGTCCCGTGAGCCCTTGCCGTAGACCTCGCTCGTCGAGGTGATCAGCAGCTTGCGCCGGTAGCGGCAGGTCTCCTCCAGCACCGTCTCCGTGCCCCGGATGTTGTTCACAATCGTGCGGATCGGGTGGTTCACCACGAGCTGCACGCCCACCGTGGCCGCCAGATGGTACACCACGTCCACCTCGCGCACGAGGTCCCGCACGATCTCCTGGTTCATCGTCGAGTCAATGATGCAGGTGATCTCCGGCAGGTGCTCGATGTTCTCGAAACGGCCCGTGCTCAGGTCGTCCAGCACCCACACCTGGTCCCCCCGCCGCACCAGCTCCTCGCACAGATACGACCCGATAAACCCGGCCCCGCCGGTCACCAACACGCGCATGGTGTCTGTTCTCCCTGAAAAGAGGCGTCCCGCGGGGCGAACCGCCCCGCACCCATTCAGTATAACAGGCCCGCAGCGGGAAATGTGCGCTCTCCCTGAACGGAAAAGGGGCAAACCACCGATGAACAGTGATAAACACCGATGGGAGCGGGAACGCAAGCGTCGCGTCACTGACGCGCCGCCGCCGCCCAAGCAATGTCCTCCATCACCGTTCATCGGTGTTCATCGGTGGTTAATTCCTCCCCTTGCCGGGGAGATGACACCATTTCCCGGCGCGGCGGGTCAGGGAAATGGTATCTTGGCCGAAGGACACGCAAAAGAAGGAGGCCGACCATGGCGAAATCAGGTTACGGAACGATCACGGCGGCGATGGCGCTGCTGCTGGCGGCGGCGGTGTGCGCGGGCGGCGCGGGAGCGGCGGACCCTGCCGACCCGTATGTCCACCCGCCGGAGAAGCGGTTCTGGGATCCCGCGGCGGATGACGCGTTCCTCCAGGAATGGGTGGAGCGCGTGCCGACGGACAGCCCGGTCACCTCGGTGGCCGTGGCGGACGGCGCCGCCTATGCCGTGCGCGACGGCGCGCTGTTCCGCGTGGCGGGGACGGCGCTGGCGCCGGTGTCCGGCGCGCCGGAGGCCGTGGGACGGCTGGCCGCGCCGGACGGGCGGCTGTGGGTGATGGCGAAGGGCGGGCTCTTCGTGCGCGACGGGGACGCCTTCCGCAAGGTGGACGACCGGCCCGTCGTGGATGTCTGCCTGCACGGGGACGGGGTGGTCGCCGCGACGCGCGAGGACCTCTTCCACGTCGGCGCGGACGGCCTGACGCCCTTCGCGCCGGAGGGCGGCTACCGCAGCCACAACAGCACCTACGACATGGAGGACGGCACCCAGCTGCTGGAGGAGCCCGTGACCTTCGGCCCCGTGTCCCGCATCGCCTCCTACGGCGGCACGGTCTACGGTCTGCGGCCGCGGCAGGTGGTCATGTTCGACGGACTGGCCGTCACCCCGGAAATCGCGGACTGGGGACTGCTGCCCTCGCCGGTCGTGCGCGATCTGGCATCCCTCGGCAGCCGCCTCTTCATCGCCACGGACCGCGGGCTGGGCGTGCTGCGGGGCATGTCGCTGACCACGCTCGACGGCGGCGGCGGCCTCCCCTTCGAGGACACCACCTGCCTCGCCCGGGGCTTCGACGGCGACCTCTGGATCGGCACGAGCCGGGGCGCGGCCCGCATGACCAAGGAAGGAGCGTTCCACTTCTTCGGCGAGGGGCTCTGGCTGCCCGACGGCCGCGTGAACGCCGTGGCGGCGGGGGACAAAACGGTCTATGTCGCCACCGACGGCGGCCTGGCGGTCCTCCATTACACGCCGTGGACCCTGGAGGCGAAGGCGAAGTTCTACGAGCGCCACCTGGAGGAGTGGGGCCACAAGCGCCTCGGCTTCACGCATGTCCTCCACTGGGCCGGCGACGCGCTCGGCTGGGTCCGCGAGATCAGCGACAACGACGGCGGCCACACGGCCCCCTACCTCGCGGCCATGTCCTTCAAGTACGCCGCCACGGGCGACGAGGCGGCCCGCGCCGAGGCCGTGAACACCTTCCAGGCCATGGCCTGGCTGGAGGAGATCACCGGAGTGCCGGGTCTCATCGCCCGCGCGATCTGGGTGCCCGGCGCGGACGCCGGGGAGCGGTCGCAGCACGGCTCCGGCGGCCTGCCCGCCCGGTGGTTCCCCGCCGCCGACCCCCGCTTCGAGTGGAAGGGCGACACGTCGAGCGACGAGGTGATCGCCCATTTCTACGCCGTGGGCGTCTTCCACGACCACGCCGCCAAAGGCGCGGACAAGCGGCGCGCGGCGGAGCACCTGCGCCGCATCGCCGACCACATCATCGGCAACGGCTGGAAGCTCCGCGACGGCAACGGCGAAATGACGCGCTGGGGCCGCTGGGACCCCGAATACCTCCTGCGCCCCTACGGGGCCTACGCCATCGGCCTGAACGGCCTCCAGGCCCAGACCTTCGCCACCGTGGCCGGCGCCGTCACGGGCGACCCGAAATACGACGACGCCCTCCGCCAGACCGTGGAATGGGGCTATCACCGCCACATCGGCCGGCAGAAGCTCACCTTCCCGCCGGAGTTCATCACCCCGTGGGACGACCGTCTCGCCTTTGAGAGCTACTTTGTCCTCCTGCGTTACGCCAAGGATCCCATGCTCCGGACCATTTACCTGCGGAGCCTCGAGCGGAGCTGGGCCGTGAAGCGCATGGAGCGCGTGCCCTGGTACGGATACGTCTACAGCGCCGCCACGGGCAACGACTGCGACACGGCGGACGCGGCGGACCACCTCCGCCAGTGGCCCCTCGACCTGCGCACCCACAGCTACGCCAACTCCCACCGGAACGACCTGGACCCGCTGCCCGACCTGCCCAATTACGGTGGCGGCACGCGCGCCATGACCCCGCGCGAGTCCGGCCCCAAATACGACAGCCGCAGCGCCCTGCCCCACGACGGCGGGTCCGGCGGCCGCACCGTCCTCTCCCCCGCCGTGTGGCTGGAGGACTACTGGATGGGCCGGTACTACGGGTTCATCCAGGCACCCGCCGAAGAGGCTGCCGCCCTTCCCGGACCGCCCGACCCCGTGATCGCCGGGCCCAAGGGTGCCAAACCCTACGCGGGCCCGCCCCGGCCCGAGGGGCTGATCCCCGGGGAATAGCGCCCGCCGTAGGCATACCGACAAGAGATTGCCGCACTTCGTTCGCAATGACGTGGAAACGCCCGTCATGGCGAACGAAGTGACGCCATCTCGTGCCCGCCACAGCCCCGTGTCATCCCGTCACGGCGAGCGAAGCGAAGCCGTCTCTTGCCCGCCGCGGCGCCACCTCGCGCGGCCCGCTGCGCCGGCAACCGGGGTCTTTTTCGATTTTCTCCCCCGAAATGGGGTATACTCCGCCCACTGAAGTGCATTCCGTCGCGCGCGGCGCCCCACCGGCCGCGCACGGACGGAATGTTTGTGTATCTGGGCGTCTTTAACTACCCCTGAGAACCAACGAAGGAGCACCACACCATGAGCGGCAAGGTTGTTGCAGTGGCCGGCGCCACGGGCGTCGTCGGACGGGAAATGCTGCGGGTCCTCGAGGACCGGAACTTCCCCGTGAAGTCCATCAAACTTCTGGCGTCGGAGCGCTCCCTCGGCAGGACCCTGAAATACAAGGGCGAGGACATCCCCGTCGAGGTGCTGTGCGATGACT
>JAPXRP010000040.1:0-27419 GCA_033813475.1 Candidatus Hydrogenedentota bacterium | reverse complement strand
CCCCTCTTCTTTGTGCCCTTTGTGACTTTGTGGTGAAAAACTTCCGGAGTTTTACCACGAAGACACCAAGAACACAAAGAAGACCAATGGGGCGGGGTGAGGCTGCCTGCTGCCGCCTTTCCTCCCGCAGGCTCGCCTGCGGGCCGCGATGATGAAGGGAGACGACGGTCTTGGAACTCGGAGAGGGGAGACGGGTATTCACGGGGAGGGAAACCGTATCCTGTGTCCGCAGGTCTTACGGCAGGCAGGTAGTGTCCCCTTTATAACCGTCTCTTGGGAGTCCCGCAGATGAAGTCTTCATCCTTGTTCCGCTGTGTCCTGGTTGTTCTTTCCCTGGTTCTGGCGGCGGGCGCCGGGCACGCCGGCGCGCCGGTGCGCACGGCGCTGGACGACTATGTGGAGAAGCCGGACGCCTCGTACGGCTGGTCGCTGCGCAGCACGTCCCCGGTGTACGGGCTGGGCGGCGTGGGGCCGCAGACGGGCACCCTCCACATCCTCAACATGACGTCGCAGACGTGGCGGACCTCGGCGGACTTTGCGGCGACAAGCCCGAACAAGGAGCTGTGGCGGCATTTCCTGCACATTGTGGTGCCGTTCAACGCGGACCCCGACACATGCATGCTCATCGTCGAGGGGGGCAGCAACCGGAGCACGCCGGACGATGTGAGCGAATACGGGTTCGTGGCGTCGTTCCTCGGGTGCAGCATCGCCTACCTCCAGTTTGTTCCGAACGAGCCGGTCCGCTTCGTGGGCGAGTCCTCGAACCGCTCCGAGGACAGCATCATCTCGTACACCTACGACAAGTACCTGGACCTGTACACGGGCACAGGGCCGCACCCGGACCCGGAATGGCCGCTGCTGCTGCCCATGACAAAGGCGGCGGTGAAGGCCATGGACGCCGTGCAGGAGTTCACGCGGCAGAACACCGCCCTCACCCTGGACCGCTTCATCGTGGGCGGGGCGTCGAAGCGGGGCTGGACCACCTGGCTCACGGCGGCGGCGGACCCCCAGCGGCGGGTCGTGGGCATCGTGCCCATCGTGATTGACGTGCTGAACATGAACAAGCAGATCACGCACCACAAGAACGCCTACAGCGGCTACCCGCTGAACGATCCCGCCCATTTCATCCAGGGCGGCTACTCCACGGCAGTGCGCGACTACACCAACATGAATGTCTTCGACCGGCTAAACACGGACGCCGGGCGCGACCTGGCGCGGATTGTGGACCCCTTCACCTACCGCGACCGTCTCACCATGCCCAAGCTCATCATCAACAGCACGGGCGACCAGTTTTTCCTCTCCGACGGCGTCAAGTTCTATTTCGACTACCTGCCGGGGACGAACCGGGTCATGTACCTGCCGAACACCGACCACGGCCTCGGCATTGACACCTCCAACCTCGACATGCTTGTCGGCCTGATTTCCTTCATCAAGGTCTTCATCCCCAACAGCGGGGTGACCATGCCGGACTTCTCGTGGTCCTTCGAGGAGGACGGCTCCATCCGCGTGGAGACGCGTACCCAGCCCTGGGCCGTGAAGGTGTGGCAGGCGCAGAACCCGACCCACCGGGATTTCCGTCTGCAGACCCTTGGGCCGCAGTGGACCTCCACCCCCCTGACGGACCCCGAGGGCGACGGCGTCTTTATCGCGCCGCCGGAAACGCCGACCACCGGATGGCGCGGTTTCTTCGTCCAGCTCGACTTCGACGGCATCTCGCTCTGCTCCGGCCTGCGGGTCGTGCCGGACACCTACGCCCTCGGCCAGGAACCGCCCGATGTGAAGGCACCCGCCTTTGCCAACCTCACTGCGGATCCCGCCCACGCCCGGGCCGGACAGGAGGTCACGCTGTCCTTCGGGGCCTCCGAGCCCCTGGCCGACGCGCCCGAGGTTACGGTGAATGGACGGCCCGCCGTCCTCCTGTCCGAAAACGGGCAGGCCTACACCTTCACCTTCACCGTTGACCCGGCGGATGCCGACGGGCCGGCGGCCGTCGTTGTCGAGGGGACCGACTTGTCGGAGAACCCGGGCCAGTCTTCCTTCAACGGCCCCCCGGCCGTGGACAACACGGCCGCAGAGGTGCGCAATCTGGTGGTCGCCCCGCAGCAGGTCCGGCCCGGCGACACCGTCTGGATCACCTTTGAGGCCTCCGAGCCCCTGCGCGCCGCCCCCGCAGTCCTCCTCGGGGGCGTTGAGGTTCTCGCCGCCCCCGGCAAGGACAACGCCTACACCTATCTCCACGCGGTCACGGGGGACGATCCCCAGGGTGCGGCCGCCCTCGAAATCCAGATGACCGACCTCGCCGGAAACAGCGGCACCGTCACCGTGCCGAACGCGGTGCAGTTTGCGCCCGGACTCCCCGTGGCCGCCCTGCCGCTCCTGCCCGTGCTGGCGCTTTGCGGGATGGTGCTGTTGCGGCGAAAGGGGCGGAAAACGCTATAATCCGGGCCGTGCGAAACGGCCTGCGGTCCGGACTTGACAAACGGGTTGAAATCTGGCACACTGTGCCGCAGGTGAAAGTTTGTTCAGTATATTTCAACCCGCACGACAGGAGGAAGTTCGATGGCCGCCAATACGGACGACAAGTCAAAAGTGAAGGCGCTGGACATTGCCATCTCCCAGTTGGAGAAGCAGTTCGGCAAGGGGACCATGGTGCGCCTGGGGGACGACTCCTTCCGGGCGGGGGTGCAGTCCATCAGCACGGGCAGCCTCTCGCTGGACATCGCGACCGGGGTGGGCGGCCTGCCCCGGGGCCGTGTGGTGGAGGTGTTCGGGCCGGAGTCGTCGGGCAAGACGACCCTGGCGCTGCATGTGGTGGCCAACGCCCAGCGCGGCGGCGGCATCGCGTGCTTCATTGACGCGGAGCACGCGCTCGACCCGACCTTCGCGCAGAAGATCGGGGTGGACATCAACAACCTGCTGGTCTCACAGCCGGACACGGCGGAGCAGGCGCTGGAAATCTGCGAGAGCCTGGTGCGCAGCAACGCGGTGGACGTGATCGTGGTGGACTCGGTGGCGGCGCTGGTGCCCAAGGCGGAGGTGGAGGGCGACATGGGCGACAGCCATGTGGGCCTCCAGGCGCGGCTCATGTCGCAGGCCCTGCGCAAGCTGACGGCCATCATCAGCCGCACGAACACCCTGGTCATCTTCATCAACCAGATCCGCGAGAAGATCGGCGTCATGTTCGGCAGCCCCGAGACGACCACCGGCGGGCGCGCCCTCAAGTTCTACTCCAGCATGCGCCTCGACATCCGGCGCATCGCGGGCCTCAAGGACCGCGAGGAGAACGTGGGCAACCGCGTCCGCGTCAAGGTGGTGAAGAACAAGATGAGCGCCCCCTTCCGCCAGGCGGAGTTCGACATCCTCTTCAACGAGGGCATCAGCATGGAGGGCGACATCCTGGACCTCGCCATCGAGGCCAAGCTGATCCAGAAGAGCGGCGCGTGGTTCTCCATGAGCGGGGAAAACCTGGGGCAGGGCCGCGAGAACACCCGCCAGTTCCTGAAGGACCATCCCGACACCACGGAGCAGCTCCGCCAGAAGCTGCTCGACATGAAGGGCATGCTTTGCGAGGCGCAACCCGGAGCGGACGAGGATGACGTCCCGCCCGGAGACTGACCGGCGCGAGACGGACGCCCCCCCGGGGCGTTGGACGCCCCGGCAGGCCCGGCGCCTGCGCGCGCTGCTGCTGCTGCTGCTGCTGTTCGCGGGCGCGCTGGCCGTTGGGTCCGCCGTGGTCCGCCGCCGTCTGGATGTCCTGCGTGACGACCTCATGGCGGAGGTGAGCCGCCGCGCGGGCGGGCGTTTCTCCGTCGGCCGGGTTTCCCTCAGCGGTCTCCGCGGCGTGTCCGTGGAGCAGGTCCGCATGATCTGGGAGCGCGACGGGCTCCGGGCCACCGTGGACCTGCCCCGGGTGGACGTGTATTTCGACTGGTCCGCCCTGGCCGCCGGCACCCTTTCCCCCGGACATGTGCATCTCACCGAAGCCTCCGTGGACGTGGTGCTGCCCCCCGCCAACGGACCGCCCGCCGTCAAGGCGTCCGCCGGCCCCCCCGTGCTGCCCGAACTGCCCCCGCTTTCCTTCCGGGTCAGCGGGGAACGGTGCCGCGCGCGGATCGCGGGGGTGCCCGGCGCCGGGGAAATCGCCCTGGAGGAGGTGGGGTTCGACATTTCCCGCCAGCCCGGGGCGGCGGACCTGCTGGCCCGCCTGTCCGCCCGGTTCATGGATGTGTCCGAGGCCCCGCTTGTCGCCGTGGTGCGCTACGCGGGGCCCGACGACTTCAGCCTGCGTGCGGAGACGGGCGCCGTCGCCGTGGAGAGGGTAGGCGCCTTCCTTCCCGAGAAGGCCCGCGTGCTCACGGGCGGAACCGTGACCCCCGTGCTCACGGTGGAGGGCCAGCGCGGCGGGCGCGTGTCCGTGGCGCTGGACGCGGCGATGGAGGGGCTGGACGCGAAGGCCCGCCCCGAATTCATCGCGCCCCTGACGGGGACCCTGGCCGTGCGCGCCGACGCCGACCTCCCCACCCGGGAGATTCTGGTCCGCAACGCCCGGCTCGAAACCCCGCAGGCGTCGGGGCGCATCACCGGATCCGTGCTGTTGGGGGCGGACGGCCCCGTGTTGGACCTGAAGCTCGACGCCGACACGCTGCCGGTGAACGAGGCGGTCACCGCGCTGCTTCCCGAGACCGTGGGGCCGGGGGACTTCTCCGTGGAGCTGGGTGCCCCGCACCGGCTCGCCGTGCATGTCAGCGGCCCCGCGTCCTCGCCGTCCGTGCTGGCCGAGGCGGGCGCCGCCTCCGGCAAAGTCGTGTTTAAACCCACGGACAAGAAACTCCCCGGGGCCTCCCTCGAACTGGGGCAGATCCAGGTGTCCTATGACCTGGCCACCAAAATGCCCGGCGGCGTGGTGGCCATTCTAAACGGCGGCCTCTTGTCTCCTTACCAGGGACTGATGCTTGACCAGCTCTCCGGCTCCATCGTCCTGGTGGACGGAAAGGTCAAGCTGGTGCCCCTGTCCGCGCGCCTGAACGGCCACGCGTTCCTGGGGCGCGCGGAGTATGAAATTGAAAAGCAGACCCTGTCCTTTTCCGCCGACGGGGCGGTGTCCGACCTGGAGAAATCCGCCCTCCACCACCCCTCGAAAGAACTGTGGATCTACGGGTCGGCGGCTCTGCGCTGCCACGGCACCGCCTCGCCGAAAAAGATCGTGGTGGAGGCCTCCGCCGACGCGACGGAGGCGCAGATCGAGATCGAGTGGTGGTTCCGGAAACCCCGGGGCACGGGCGCGACCATCAAGGCGTTCAAGGCGGAGATCATCCCGAAGAAGAGCCTGAAGATCACCGGGGAGGCCTCCATAGACGGCACCCAGCTCCAGGCCAACCTGCTGTATCTCTGGCGCGACGGAAAATTCAGCAGCGAGCATGTGCGGCTGGACTTCCCCTTCCTGGAGATTGCCACGGCGGGCAAGTGCATCCGCATTCCCTACCGCGCCTTCGGCACCCACGCCAAGGACGGCTACTATGAGGTCGTCCGCGCGGGCACCCGGCCCGAAGGCAACATCGCCACCCTCGGCGGCGTTTTCGACGATGTGTCCTTCCTGCCCAATGGATGCCCGTATCCGCTCCACTGCCGGAACGCGAAAGTCGAGGTGACGCTGGACAACGTCCACGAGACCATCCGCACCGGCGTCATCAGCGTGCACGCCGAAAGCGCCGAAGTCCCCGCCCTCAAGGAGAACTGGCTCCTGCCCCTGGAGCCCGAGGACCCCGAGTACTATGTGAAGTTCCCCGGACTGCCCCGCTCCATGAAATACGAGCTGGCCGCGGACACCCTGCAGATGCCCCCCTGGACCGGCACCCAGTTCAAGGGAACCGTCTACAACGAGGGGGAGAAAACCGGCCTCAGCCATTTCGAGGCCGTGGTGGACGGCGGCCGCCTGGAGGGGACGTATGACCGCCACAAGGAAACCAATTTCTACACACTCAAGGCGAAATGGGACGGCATCCCCGCCCGCTATGTCATCCGCCACCTGGAGATGCCCGAGATTCTCGACGGCCCCATGACCGGCTGGGTGGACTATTCCATGGATGCCGACGACCCGGCAACCCTCGACGGGACCGGCGCCTTCCATGTGAAGAACGGGCATTTCATGCCCGAAACCCTCGCCGCCACGTTCGGCGAGCAGTTCGCCGGATTCGCCCAGCTCCAGCCGGACGCCTACGCCTTCACCACCACCAAGTCCGATCTTGTCCTCAAGGGCGACCACATCCGGACGGACAACATGCTGGTCGAACTGCCCGGCATCAGCCTTAAAGGCGCCGGCACCTGGATTCTCGGCGGCGACATTGACTACCTCATCCAGGTGAGCATCACCCCCGACACGGCCGCGCAGATACCCATTCTGGCGCAGAGCTTCAATCTCCAGGGATACCGCATCGCCCAGCGCAATGTGGACCTCGGCTTCCAGATCAAGGGGCCGGCCTTCAAGCCGACCAGCCAGCTCGCAGGCATGCCGGACATGGGCATCACCCTGGTCAGCGGGGCCGCCGAAATGACCAACGAGGCCGTCAGGGTCATTGACCTGCCCCGGCAACTCTTCATTTCCCTGATCAAGACCGGGGGCGGCATTTTGGGCGCCTCCCGCACGGGCGAAAACCGTCCCCCGGGCGGTGCGGGCGCCTCACGGACACCGGTCCCCTAGCCCAAGGCCGGCACGATATGTGGACCCCGGCTCCCGCCTTGCCCCCATATATGGCGGGAGAGTATACTTTTAGTGGTGTGGCGGCGGACCGGCACACCCCGACCAGTGAGGATGTGCGTGCGTGGAAATTCGGATTGGAAAGAGTGCGCGGGTGTGTGACGTGTGCGGGCGCGGCTTCTCCCACGAGGAGAAGGTGCGCTCCGTTGCCCGCTTTCAGGAAGGCGCCCTGGTCCGGCAGGACTTCTGCATGCAGTGTTTTCTGCCGGAGCACACCGAGCAGGCCTTTTCCGCCTGGGTCACGAAGTATCTGGACCCAAAGGTGATGGACCAGCAGCCGCCGGAACTCTACTCCCCCCTCCAGCAGCTGTTCTTCGACTTGTGCTCGTCGGAGGAAAGGACGGATTTGGCCAAGGCCTATCTTGCCGCGCAGCTGCTGCGGCGCATGAAGGTCTTCCGCCTGATCAAGGAGTCCGACGAGGCGGACGGCGACGTGCGGGTGACCCTCTTCGCCGACCGGGGCGGCAGCCGCCTGATAGAGGTCCGGGATCCGAGCTTTACCTTCGCCGAGCTTGACGAGGCGCGAACCGCCCTCTTCGCCGCCCTGCGACGGGAAGATTCGTCCGAGCCCTCCCCGGCGGAAGGGGAGGGGGCGGCGCCGGTCCCCGGGGAGGAGGCGGGGGAGGAGTCCCCCGCGCCCGCCGCCGGGGAGGATGACACCGAAACCACAGAGAACGGGGAAGGATGATGGACATCAGAAAAGAGATCAACCCCGGCGACGGCACCCCCCAGCTGGTGCTCACCTGCGCCAAGGGCGGGGCCGTGGCGTTTGTCTGCCTGATGATCGCGGCGGTCATGCTGAGCTTCGCCGCCGGGGTTGTCACCGGCCGCGCCTCTTCCGGAGACGTCGGCGTGCCCCCGGTGGCGGCGGAGGGCGCGGCCCCCGCGCCTGAGGCGCCCCCGGCCCCGGAACCGGTCGCCGTGGCCGCCATGGAAACCTACACCCTGCCGGCCAACGCGCAGCCCGTCACCACCGCCGCCGCCGCGCCCGCAGTGCCTGCCGCCGCCCCTGCCGTTGCGCCTGCCGTTGCGCCCCCCGCCGCCCCCGCAACGCCGCCGGCCCCCGTGGAGACTCCCGCCGCCCCTGCGGCGGCCCCCCCGGTTGTTGAGCCTCCCGCAGGCACCCCGGTCGCCGCCGCTCCCGCGCCAACAGCCGCCACGCCCGCCGCCGCCGCCGCGCCCCCGGTGCAGGAAGCCGCCCCGGCCCCGCCCTCCGAGCCCAAGGCCACCCCCTACACCACGGCATCCAAGAAACGCGTCACCTCGCTGGCGCCCCTGCCCAGCCAGCGCGGCGCGTCCGCCCCGTCCGTCGCGCCCAAGCCCCCCACCCCTGAGACCGTTCCGTCGGCAGCACCTGCGGCGGTGCCCGAACTCACGCCGGTGGACCCGCAGGACGAGAACATGGCCATGATGGTTCCCGCCGCTGCGCCCGCCGCGCCCGCCGCACCGGCCCCAGAGGCCGTTGCCGCGCCGCCCGTGGCTGCGCCCGCGCCCGCGCCTGCGGCCCCCGCAGCGGCCCCCGCAGCGGCCCCCAAGGCGGCTTCGGGGAAGTATTGCGTGCAGTTGGGCGCCTTCTCCGGCCCCAACCGCAGCCAGCAGGCGGAAACCCTGAACCGGTCGGTGCAGCAGAAGCATGGAATGAAGAGCCAGATCGTGAAATCGGGCGATGACAAGGTGTATCGTGTCGTGGTTTCCGGTTTCCCGGACAAAAAGTCCGCGCTGGACGCCTGCGCGGGGATTCAGAAGAAGCCGGAGCTTTCCGGGGCCTTTGTCCGCGAACTGTGACGGGGAACGGGAGTCGGGCATGACCAAGATCGCGATTGTGGGGCCGGGGGCTTTGGGATGCGTCTTTGCCGCGCGGCTCGCCCGCGGCGGCGCGCGGGCGCATCTGGTGGACCACCGGGCCGACCGCGCGGAGCGCCTGGCCCGCGAGGGCATTCAGGTGGAGGAGCCCGGCGGCGGCGTGCTGCACGAGAGGATGCCCGTCTCCACCCAGATTCCCGCCGGTATGGACCTCATCCTGGTCACTGTCAAGGCCCATGCCACCCGGTCGCTGCGGCTGCCGCCCGATGTCCCGGTGCTCACCCTCCAAAACGGCCTCGGCAACGTGGACACCCTGTGCGGCATGGTCGGCAGCGCGCGGGTGCTCGCGGGCGCCACCTCGGAGGCCGCGACCCTGCTGGAGCCGGGCAGGGTGCGCCATGCCGCCGCGGGCCTCACCGTGTTCGGCTCCTGGACCTCCTGCCCCGCCGACACCGCGTTCAGGGCCTTCCAAGACGCGGGGTTTGACGTGAGAATCACGGACACGCCCGGACAGGTGGTCTGGGAAAAGGCCGCCGTCAACGCGGGCATCAACCCGCTCACCGCCCTGCTGAACGTGCCCAACGGGCGCCTGCTGGAGACCGCCGAAACCCGGGAACTGCTCCGCGACCTCGTGATGGAGGCCACCAAGGTGGCCTCGACGGAGGGCTACCGGTTCACCCACAGTCTGGCGGAGGCGGCGGAGATTCTGTGCCGGGCCACCTCGGAGAACCTGTCCTCCATGCTTCAGGACATCCGCGTCGGCCGCAGGACGGAAATCGAGGCGCTCAGCGGGCAGATTCTCCGGCGGGCGCAGGCGGCCGCCCTTCCGGCGCCCCGCACGCGGGTCGTCTACCAGCTCATCAAGGGGCTCGAACACCGGTGAGGCATCCCGAGCTCAGCTATACCAGCCCCGTCCGCTTCACGGCGGCGCAGCGTCTCCAGTTGGCGCTTTTCCCCCCCCTCGCCAAGGGCGCGCTTCAGCTCCTCTGCCGCACCTGCTCCATGCGGGTCGTCGGGCGGGAAATCCTCGAGGACGCGCTGAAGCGGGACGGCCACGCGGTGCTGGCCATCTGGCACGAGACCCTGTTCATCGCCTGCTGGGGGTTTCGCAACACCGGCGGACACACCCTGACCAGCTACAGTTTTGACGGCGAGCTGGCGGCGCGCCTGGTGCACCGCGTGGGAATGGAGGCTGTGCGGGGATCCTCCTCGCGCGGCGGCGGCGAGGGGCTCCGGCAACTGGTGATGGCGACCAAACTCGCGCCCTTTGTGGGGTTCACCCTCGACGGACCCCGGGGGCCCCGCCGGGTGGCGAAACACGGCATCGCGCTGCTCTCCGCGCGCAGCGGACTCCCCGTCATCCCCCACGCCTATGTGGCCGCCCGGGCCTGGCGGCTCAACTCCTGGGACCGCTTCGCGATTCCCAAGCCCTTCACCACCCTCACCATGGCCTACGGTCCGCCCGTGCCCCCGCCCATCTCCGAGCACCCGGACGATGTGGAGCAGACCCGCGCCGCAGTGGAGGAGGCCCTTAACCGCCTGCACGCGGAGCACGGCGACGCCGCCTGACCCTGCCGCCTTCCGGCGGTGTCAGCCCCGCTGCCGGCCGCCCCTGCGCCGAACCACGGCCTGCGCCGCAACCCCAACCCCCACCACAAGGACCGTTGCCGCGGCTTTGGCCGCCTTGCGCACCTGGCGGCTCTGGCGGATGCCCGTCTTGCAGTAGGTGGCAAAGTGCTCGCAGTTGTTGAAGACAACGTTGTAATCGCGCGAGCCGACCAGTTCCTCCGCCGCGCGCACCACCTCCTCCGCCGCGCGTTCCCGGTCCCCGTGGCGGACCACCCGGGCCTCCTCGCCCTGGAGAAAATCCGCCATGGCCACCCGGCACACCTGCGCGTCGCGCAGCCGCGTCGGCTCGCCGGAGAAATGAATCACCGTGCCGTCGCCCATGTCTATGCCGTGGTGGCTGTACAGCCCCCCGGCCCGCCGCACCTTGATATGGTCACCCGCAGCCATGCGGCGCCCCTCCCGGCGGCGGGTTTCCCGCGGCGCTCACAGGTGGTAGTCCCCGGCGGATTCCGGCTGGTACACAACGGCCTCCACCCGGAATTTGCAGGGCCCCTTCGGCAGCTCCGCCTCGAAAACGTCCCCCACGCGGTAGCCGAGCATGGCGGCGCCCAGCGGGGCCAGCACGGAGATGCGCCCCTCCTCCGGCGCGCGCTCCGCCGGATACACCAGCACGCAGTCCAGCTCCGCGCCGGTGTCAAGATTCACAAGTTTCACGCGGGACCGCATGGTGATGACATCCGCCGGAAGGGCTAGGGGATCCAGCACCACCTGGGCGCGCTGCACCTCCTTTTCCAGATACTGGATGTGGGGCAGTTCCAGCTTGTCGGGGAATTCCTGCAAAACGGAGAGGCAGTCCGCAAGCCGCTGTCTGTCCTGCGCGGTGACCATGATCTGCTTTGCCACGTCTCTTCCTCCTGGCCTGTGTGTTTGCCCGGCGCTCCGGGGTTTCTTCAGGGGGGCCGGCCGGCCGGAAACCGGCGTTCAACCGGCCTTGCGCCCAGTCTATACCGGGGTAACACCCCGAATGCAAGCGGATAATCCGCGTCAGCCGGAAAGCTCCGCCGCCGCCCATCCCCGGACGGAGTTGAACACGGCAACCGCCCCGGAGGCGGCGAGAACCTCCCGGGTAATCCTCCCCTCGCGCAGGCGTCCCGCCTCCAGCAGGTGGCGCCGCAACACCCCCTGCAGCAGGCCGCAGGAAACCGGCGGCGTGATCCAGCCGTCCCCGGTTTTCACCGCGATGTTGGCGATGCACGTCTCCGTGATTTCCCCCCGCGCGTTCCACAGCACCACCTCGTCCGCCTCCGGGCAGGCCGCGCGCGCGCGGTCGTAGACGGCCCGGCGCGTGGTCTTGTGGAAAAGGAACGCGTCCGTGTCGTCCACGGGGCCGGGCGCCGGCGCCAGCCGCACGGGAGTTGGCCAGGGCGTCACGGGGCCGGCCTCCGCGCGGAGGCCGCCCGTCCTGTCCAGCGTCAGGCGGACCCGCGCGTCTCCTCCGGTCTGCCCCTCCACCGCGCCGCGCAGGGCGCGCGCCGCCGCCGTGCGGTCAAAGGGGAACCCGAAATAGCCGGCGCTCGCGCCCATCCGGTCCAGATGCCCCTCCAGGAGGAAGAAGCTCCCCCCGTCCCAGAGTAGGGTTTCCAGCAGGCGGAAAGGCTCCGGACTGCGGAACAGCACCTCCGCCTTCAGGAGGCATTCCGCGTATTCCGCGTCGGTGCGGGAATCCCAGGTGACCCCGCTGCCCACGGAATACCGGGCCGTGCCCGCGGCGCAGTCCACCACCACGGTGCGGATGGCGACATTGAACCGCGCCCGGCGGCCCGGTCCGGCCCGGCCCACGGCGCCGCAGTAGACGCCGCGCGGGGAGGACTCCAGCTCCCGGATGATCTGCATGGCCCGCACTTTCGGGGCGCCGGTGACCGATCCGGAGGGAAAGAGGGCGGCGAAGATTTCGCCCAGCGGGGCGCGCGTTTCAGAGACGATGGTGGAGGTCATCTGCCACAGGGTGGGATAACGCTCCGCCTCGAAGAGCCGCTCCACGCGCACCGACCCGCCCGCGCTCACGCGGCCCATGTCGTTGCGCAGCAGGTCCACGATCATGACGTTTTCCGCCCGCTCCTTCTGGCTTTCCACGAGCGCCTTGGCGCGTTCCGCATCCTCCTCCAACCACCGGCCCCGGGGCGCGGTGCCCTTCATGGGTTTCGTCTCCAGACGCGCCCCGTCCAGCGAGAAGAACAGCTCGGGGGACAGGGAGAGCACGGCGAAATCGCCGAAGTGGACAAAGCCCCCCTCGCCGGCGGGCTGGTTGGCAAGCAGCGCCAGAAACGCCGCGAAGGGCTCTCCCGTGAAGGGGGCCTCCATCGGAAAGGTGTGGTTGATCTGATAGGTGTCCCCCGCCGCGATGTAGCACCGGATGGCGGCGAGCGCCGCCTCGTAGTCTTCGCGGGGCACTGCGGGGCGCCATTCCCCAAACGCACCCTCTTCCGGCCCGGGGGGTGGCATCTCCCCGGGGGAAACCCTCACGCCGTCTTGGTAGAGGAAGAAGCCCGCCAGCGGATGGGGCGCCGGCCCGGTGCGCACGGTCAGGGCGGGGTCCATGCCGGGGGCCGCCTCATAAGCCACAAACCCGGCCGCACACCGCCCGTTCCGGGCGGCGGCGTCCACGGCGTCCAGCACCGACCGCACCTGCGCGGGCGTCTCCGCCAGCAGGATTTCCCGGGGCGAGTGAAAGACCTGCCCCCCGCCGTCGGCTGCGGGGAAAAAAGCGAAACCGGCGCGGTTCCGGTGGGAAAACGGTGAATTGGTCATGCGCTTCATCGTACCCGGACGAAGCCCCCCCCCGCAAGACGGCTCAGGGCAATCGCACTAAAATGCCCCTCGAGAAGCGCCTGCGAGCGACGTGAACGTTCCTCGAATTTGTGCTTTGGTCTTTGTTGTCCCAGCGGGGCATCCGCATAGGACCCAGGCAGGCCGCCTCCCATCACCGCAGCCCCGGGTAAGCACAGTGCGCAGCGCCTTGGAGTGCGGTAGCTTGCTGCCGCCTTTCTTCGCGTGGGCTTGCCCGCGCGGGGGCACACGAAAAACGACAGTGGCCGCACGTTTCCCCAAGGCCGTCGCGGCACCCCCCGCCGTAATTTCGGCTGCCCCGTTGGGGCATGGTTCTTTCTGTCCGGGCAACCCAGGGCAGGCCTGGCCCTTCGGGCGGCGGCCTGGCCTGGGCCATATTCGGCAACGCTTTCAGCGTTGAAGATGTCGGACAAAGGGCAATGTACGCACTCCATCCAGAAGGTGTCCGCGGATTTTAGTGCGATTGCCCTGCAAGACGGCTCTTCCGGCCTGTGCGGTGTTTTCATCAGGCTACCAGATTGTTGCCTTTACTGCTATAATTGCCAATAGGACGGTGGCGGTCCGGTGCCGGGGGCACGGCGTGGGGCGCGAAAGGCCACCGGGTGCGATGGAACGGAGCGAATGCGCGGGCGCGGCAGGATTCGGGGGCCGCGCAGGAGGACGGAGAACATGGGATCGGCGTCTCCAAGGGAAGTCAGGCTGTTCTGCTCCTGCGGGCAGAAGATGCGGGTGCACCCCGCCGTGGAAAGCCTTCCGGGGCGGTGTGTCTCCTGCCACCGGAAATTCTGGACGCCCCGGCTGGACGAACTGCCGCCGGACGCGGAGGAGGTGCGCCTCGCGGACCATCCGGAATGGCGGCGCGCGCCGGGGGAGCGGACGCGTCCGGTTCCGCCTCCGCCCGAGGCCAAACCCGCCTCCCCGCCGCCCAGCCCCCAGCCCGCAAAACCGCCCCTGCCGCCGGTGGAACCGGTGCGGGAACAGACCGGCCCGCGGGACCCCTCGATCCGCTCGGAGGTTGCCGGCCGCACGCGCTCGGAAGCGGCGCTTCCCGCCGTTCCCCTGGACATTTTGGAGCCGCTGCGCCGGGTTGCCTCCTGCGTGGAACTGGTGGAGCAGCGGATGCGGGAGCCGGCCGAGGGCCGCACGGGTCCCGACCAGGCCACGCTTGAATCCTACCGCCGCATCCTGGCCGGCATCCGCGAACGGCACGAGCAGCGGCTCAAGTCGGCGCTCTTTGACGCGACGGAGCGCCTGGTCGCCCTGCTGGAGGGGACCGCGCTGGCCACCTTGAAGTTCCGAACCGGCGAGCTGTCCTATGACCAGTTCTACGCCGCCGTCTGGGAGTTTCGCGCCCGGCGCGAGTCCCTGGAGCGTCACCGCCAGAACCTTCGCGGCTGGCTGGCCTGCCGCGACACGCTCTCCCTCGGCGGACCGGTCGCGGTCAGCCTCGATGACATTGACCTGGAAAGTTCCGACTTGTACCTGACCGCGCCCGTGCCGGTGGCCGATCCGCTGATTCCGCACCATGTGGGCGGGCTGGGAGAGGCGCTGGAGGCGCAGGACCGCGCGGCGCGCAGGCTCCGGGAGTGCCGCCGCATGGGCGCCGACTCCGGCCTGTCCGGCGCGGCGCTGGCCGCGGCGGAGCAGGCCGCCGCCGCGGACCTGGCGCGGGTCCGCGCCGAGGCCGCCTTCCGCCGCGCGCGGCTGGAGGAGATGCTGCGGGATTTTGACGCGGACCGGGCGGCCATCGAGGCGCGGCTGCAGCTTCCCGCAGACAAGACGGACGAGGGCGCGGCCCGGGAACTGCGCCGCACCCTGGACGACATGCGGCGGCTGCGCGGCTGGATTCGCGCCGCGCTGGACGCGAAATCGGCGGCGGACCTGCCCCTGGCGCAGCCCACCCTCTTCCGCAGGCTGGACTCCCGGAAGGCCGTCGCCGAGGTGGCCGTCGAGGCGCTGCCCGCCTACGCGGCGGCCGTGCTGCTGCTGGTGCTTTCCGTGCCCCTGTTTTCCGCAACCCCGGCCGGCGGCGGGTATGTGCCCTCCGGCACGGCGGCCCTCGCCGCGCTCGTGATGGCGTTCACGTCCGCCGCGGCGCCCGTGCTGCGCGACCGCATGGTGCGGGGCGCCGTCCTCGCGGGCATTCTGGCGGCCCAGGGCCTGGTATGGGGGGCCGACCTGGGCATGGTGTCGGGCGGGACTCCGGCGCTTTCCGCCTGGCTTGCGGCCGCACTGCTGGCCTTTGCCGCCAGCGCCGCCGCGCTGGCCGCCGTCTGGTTGCCCGCGCGCCCCCGCGAGCTTGCCCTGGCCGTCGCTGTCTCCGCCGTGCTGTGCGCGGGCGCCTTTACTGCGGGCGGGTTGGCCCCCGCGAAGGGGGCCGCCCCGGTTCCCGCGGCGGCGGCCGCCGGACTCCCCTCCGGCCCGGCGCCGGCAAACCCCTTCCTGCCGCCGCCCCGCGCCGGGGAGACGCCCCCGGCCGATCCCGCCCCCGTGACCCCGCCCGTGCCGCCCGCCGAAGCGCCGCAGGAACCCCAGGAGCTTCCCGAGGCCGTGCCGCCCCCCGAAGAGCCGCCCCAGGTTGTCGCGCCCCCGCCGCCCCCCGCCCCGGTGCCCGTGGCGGAGATGACCCTTCGCGGCGTGTTTCACAAGGAGGGGGATCCGCCGCGTTTCCGGATCATGCTGCTTTTGCCCAGCGGCCGCATCCGGGAGATTGACGGGGTGCTCGGGGACAACATCCACGCCGGATGGAAGGCTTCGGAATACAGCAGCACCATGCAGAAGCTCACCCTGTCCCGGAATGGAAAGCTGCTGGTGGTGAAACCGGGCGAGATGGTGGAGCTACCGGAGGACGTCGCGGACTGACCGGCGGTGGCGGCTCCGGTCACAACTCCATTCGGCGCGACTCCGGCGCGCCGTCGGCGTGGTCCAGCACGTCCTCCGCGCTTTCCACCACGGACACGCGGATGCTGGTCTCTTTCAGGGGCTGCTCATAGGACACGGCGTACTGGTAGCCCTCTTCCACAAGCCGCCGGATGAGCCGGCGCATGTCATCGCACCAGAGCCCCTCCTGCCGCGACAGTTTGGCCAGCTCGTCCAGCGTGAAGGGGGCGTTGGGGTCGGCCCCCGCGGGGCGCTCGTGCAGCACCTCGAAGGCGAGCTGGAAGTTCTGGTGCAGCCCCACCTGGACCACCTCGCCTCCCGGTATCCGGAAGAGCGCCCGGTGCATAAGGCCGTTGGCGTCGGGCTGGAAGGCCTGCGCCGCCCGGTAGCCCATCTCCTCCAGGTTGCGCGTGATGGACTCCGACAGCCCCCGCCGCTGGGCGTGGCGCACCGCCGCCTTGTCGATCTCCCCGCGCAGGGTGTCCAGACGCCGCTCCACGGGGTCCAGCGCGCCCTCCGGCACCGCTTCGGCGGCGCACAGGGACAAAATCTGCCGTTCCATGGTGGCGAGTTCCGCCGAGTACCGCGAAAAATCCTCGTCCGCCAGCGCCTCCACGGCCCCCTGGTAGAAGAGCACCGCATCCAGCGCCTTTTCCATGCGGACATGCAGCTCCGCGGCGCGTTCCCGGCGGCGGCGCATCCCCTCCAGGAAGTCGGAAAGGCTCAGCCGCACCGTTTCCCGAAGCGTCTCCAGCTCCTCCCGCTCCAGCGTCTCCCCCCGGTCCAGCCGCGCAAGCACGGCGGCGATCTGGCCGGACAGGCGCTCCCAGGGATTCCCCGCCGCGTGGCGGTAGGGCTCGGGAAACGCGTCCAGTGCCTCCGTCATCCCCGCCAGCAGCGCCCGGGCCTCCGCCGCCGCCATCCGCTCCGCACCCAGCGCCCGATGGGCCGCCGACGCCTGCGCGGCGGTCTCCGACCGGTCATCGCCGGGACGGGCCACGTCCGGCGCGGCCAGCCGCACCTTCTCCAGCCCCGCTTCCGCGGAGGCGATTCTTTCTTCAAGCATGCGGGCGGTTTCGGTGGAGGCCATCTCCCGCTCACGAAACTCCATCCATTCACGCAGGCGCGCCTTCTCCCGCCCACGCCGTGCTTCCGCAGCGGCGAGGCACTCCTTTAACACGACTCCCATTCCTGGAAGGTCCAGAGGTTCGACCACAACGCGACCGCTCATTCAGGTCTCCTCACAAGGCGCGCAGCGAGTCCATGACCGTGATTGCGTCCCTTGCGAATGGGATGAACAAGGCGGGCGGGGGCGCCGTTTGGCTTCCCCCGCCCGCGGAATCATCCGGTTGGACGGCTCAAGAGGGGGCGGGGAGCCTTAGAAGGCGCCCATCACGCCGGCGGCCAGCGGGCTGACCGGCCACTTGCCCGGGTAGCGCAGGAACTCGACATGGCCGTCCATGTACAGGACGTTCGAGCCGCCGGGGATGTGGTTGAACGCGTTCTCGTCGCTGGAGTCGTTGGAGATGGTGTCGGACATGACCGCGAGCTCGCTCTGGGCCTGCGTGCTGGCGCCGGGGTTGTTGATGTCCGTGATGAAGAAGCGCTCGATGCCCTCGCGCAGACGGTAGACGGTCTTTTCCGCGCCGCTGGGAAGGTCCAGCGTGATGTCCTGGCTGACCTTGTCCAGATTCGCCGCGTTGGTGTCGGTGATCAGATTCTGGAAGGCGAGCAGAATCTGGCCCAGTCCGGTCACGAGGTCAGGATCGAGGCCCGGCTTCGTGGTGAAGTAGTTGGCGATTTCAGTGAAGAGCGCGCCGGAATCGGTGGAGGTGAAGACGTGCGGGTCATCCGTGATCCCCGGGAAATGGAACGCCCAGCCCATGTACAGGTAGCTGCAGCTGCTGCTGTCCAGCTCGCAGGGGAAGAAGCGCGTCTCAACATCGGCCGGAAGGGGCTCATAGCCCGACCCGCTCCAAATCTGCGTGTGGCCATCCCGGTGCGCCTCTTCAAATGTCCCCTCCACGCCCTGGTTCGAGGGGTCGGACGGGCACAGGGCAACCGCGGGGTCCGTCAGGTACTCGGGATACACCTGAAAGGCGTTGATGGCGAAGGACTTGTTGATGGGCGGGAAATTGCTGTTCTCGCAGTCATAGGTCATGATGGTGGGAAAGGCCTGCCCCTTGGACTCGTTGGCGTACATCTTGCACACCAGGCCGAACTGCTTCAGGTTGTTCTGACAACTGGCGCGGCGGGCCGACTCGCGCGCCCGGGCGAGCGCCGGGAGCAGAATGGCGGCCAGAATGCCGATGATGGCGATGACGACAAGCAGCTCAATCAGCGTGAACCCTTTACGTGTGCGACTCATGATTACTCTCCTTTTGTCCCGGTTCGGGACACTTGCGCAAAATGAAAGACACATTTCCCGGTCCGGCGCCCGCACATGCAGAAGGGGCCTCCGCCACCCTTCCGGTTACCACGTCACCAGGCACCCGGCCAGCGGGAGTACAACACCTCCCATTGCCAGCCTAGCACAAGCGCCCCCGTTTTGCAACGGCTTTTTTAGGGGAATCGCATGAAAGGCCCCTCAAGAAACGCCAGCGAAGGGCATGAACGTCCCCCGGTGATGCGATGTTGTTTTTGTTGCCCCAACGGGACATCCGCATATAGCCCAGGCCGGGTCGCCGATCATTACCACAACCCCGGCGTTGCACAGCGCGAAGCGCCTTGGAGTGCGGCAGCTTGCTGCCGCCTTTCTTCGCGTGGGCTTGCCCGCGCGGGGGCGCACGCGAAACGATGGGGACCGCGTGTTTCCCGGGGGCTGTCGCGGCGCCCGGTCTGGAAGGCGCAAGCGAGCTCGCGCACTCCAAGGCGCGCTCCGCGCGCGTCATGAGCGGCCGACACAGTCCCCACCCCCCCGGACCGCACAGCGCGCGCGGCGGAGAACCTCCACCCACCACCCCAACCCCGGCGTTGCCGCCGCCGCCTCCCGTGCCGGCTGGTCCGGTCTTTCTTCCGCCCCTCCGGCCCTCGCGGGGGGCTTTCCGGAGAGTCTTCCCCGTCATTGCATGCGTGCGCAACCTGCAAGCAGTTGCCGCTCTTATGGTTGCGAATAGTGCCATTTCGGGGAGATGCCGCGCAGGGGCCTACCACATCATGTTGTGGTTGATTTTTTGCCACCCCCTTGACTTTGTGGTGGGATGGGGGTAGAATCGGGACGTTTGCAACGGGCTGAGCGGGGTTTGCCCATTCGGGAGAGCCCCCAGGACATGCTGTAAGGAGGGCAGGCGACAGATGGAGACTGCGGCGGCAAGGAGAACCCCGGAGGGGCTGGAAGCGGCGCTTCCGCAAGTGACCAAGATCCTCAAGCGCGACGGGCGCGTGGCGGATTTTGACCCGTCAAAAATCACGGCGGCGCTGCTGAAGGCGGGCGAGGCGACGGGCGAGTTTGGCATTGAGGCGGCGCGGCAGCTCACGATGCGCGTGCTTGCGCTTCACCAGTCGGTGGCCGGCCAGGCCACGCCGACAGTGGAGGGCATCCAGGACATCGTGGAGGAGGTGCTGCTGATGTCCCCGTACAAGAAGAGCGCGAAGGCGTACATTCTGTACCGGGACCAGCACACGCGGGTGCGCGAGCTGGTGCACAAGGCCGATGTGGACCTCATTGACCGGTATCTGGACCGCCAGGACTGGAAGGTGCAGGAAAACAGCAACATGGCCTACTCGCTGCAGGGGCTGAACAACTACGTCTCCAGCGAGGTGAGCAAGGTCTACTGGCTGAACAAAATCTACACGGAGCGCATCCGCGAGGCGCACCGCCGGGGCGACCTGCACATCCACGACCTGGGCCTGCTGTCGGTCTACTGCGTGGGGTGGGACCTCCAGGACCTGCTGCGGTGCGGGTTCAAGGGCGCGCCCGGCAAGGCGGAGAGCAGCCCCGCCCGCCATTTCCGCACGGCCCTGGGGCAGATCGTGAACTTCTTCTACACGCTCCAGGGCGAGGCGGCGGGGGCGCAGGCCTTCAGCAACTTCGACACGCTGCTGGCGCCGTTCATCCGCCACGACCGGCTGGGCTATCCCGAGGTGAAGCAGGCGCTCCAGGAATTTGTGTTTAATCTCAACGTGGCGACGCGGGTGGGGTTCCAGACCCCGTTCACCAACGTGACGCTGGACCTGAAGCCGCCGAAGAACCTTGCGGGGGAGAGCGTGATCATCGGGGGCGAGGCGCGGGACAGCGTCTACGGCGACTACCAGGAGGAGATGAACCTCTTCAACGCGGCCTTCCTGGAGGTGCTCTCGGAGGGCGACGCCAAGGGGCGGGTCTTCAGCTTCCCGATCCCCACCTACAACATCACGGCGGACTTCAACTGGGATGACCCGGGGCTGGACCGGCTCTGGGAGGTGACGGCGAAGTACGGCATCCCCTATTTCGCCAACTTCGTGAACTCCGACATGTCGCCCGACGACGCGCGGTCCATGTGCTGCCGCCTGCGGCTGGACCTGCGCACGCTGGACAAGCGGGGCGGCGGCCTCTTCGGGGCCAACCCGCTGACGGGCTCCATCGGGGTGGTGACGGTGAACATGCCGCGCCTGGGCTTCACCTCGCGGACGGAGGCGGAGTTTCTGGAGCAGCTCGACCGGCTGATGGACATCGCGCGGGAGAGCCTGGAGACGAAGCGGACCATTCTGGAGGGGTTCACGGCGAAGCGCCTCTACCCCTACACCAAGTTCTACCTGCGCGACGTGCACGCGCGCCACGGCAGCTTCTGGCACAACCATTTCTCCACCATCGGGCTCGTGGGGCTCAATGAGGCCTGCGTCAACCTGATGGGCTGCGGCATCGGCGACGAGGCGGGCGCGGCCTTTGCGGGGCGCGTGCTCGACCACATGCGCGACCGCCTGACGGCGTTCCAGGAGGAGACGGGCCACCATTACAATCTGGAGGCGACCCCGGCGGAGGGGACCAGCTACCGGCTGGCGCGGCTGGACCGCGAGCGGTTCCCCGGCATCCAGTTCGCCAACCAGGCGGCGGTGGACGGGGGGGCAGAGCCCTTCTACACCAACTCCAGCCAGCTGCCGGTGGACTACTCCAGCGATGTGTTCGAGGTGCTGGAGCTTCAGGACGGGTTGCAGGCGAAGTACACCGGCGGCACGGTGCTGCATGTGTTCCTCGGCGAGTCGGTGGCGGACCCGGCGGCGGTCCGGGCCTTCGTGCGGCGCGTGTGCGCGAAGTACAGTCTTCCGTACTTCACCCTGTCGCCGAGTTTCTCCATCTGCCCCAGCCACGGATATCTGCGCGGGGAGCGGGCCCGCTGCCCCTTCTGCGGGGAGAAGGCCGAAATCTACGCGCGGGTGGTGGGCTATCTCCGCCCGGTGGACCAGTGGAACGACGGCAAGCGCGCGGAGTTTCACCAGCGCAGCCGGTACACCGTCGGGGGGGACTGATGCGTTTCGGGGGCTTCCAGCCATTGACCCTGAGCGACTACCCCGGGAGGACGGCGGCCATCGTCTTCGCCCAGGGGTGCAATTTTCGCTGCCCCTTCTGCCACAACGGGTCCCTGCTCTCCGCGGTGGCCGATGAGCGCGACCTGGTGCCGGAGGAGGTGGTGCTGGCGCAGTTGAGGCGGCGGCACGGGCTGATCGAGGGCCTGGTGGTCACGGGGGGCGAGCCCACACTCCAGGCAGCCCTGCCCGCGTTTCTGGGGAAGGTGAAGGCGCTGGGGTTGCTGGTGAAACTGGACACCAACGGCAGCCGCCCGGAAATGCTCGCCCGGCTGCTGCGCGCCGGGCTGGTGGATTGCGTTGCCATGGACGTGAAGGCGCCCTGGGAGAAATACGACCTGCTCGCGGGCGTGAAGGCCCCCCTCGACGCCGTGCGCGAGAGCATCCGGCTCATCGCCGGTTCCGGGGTGTCCCACCATTTCCGCACCACCGCGCCGCCCTCCCTCCTGGGCGCGCGGGACCTGGAGGTCCTCCGGCGGGAACTGCCCGCCGAGTCGCCGCACCGGGTGCAGGAGTTCAAGCCGGAACACGCCCTGGACCCCGCCGCCTGCGGCGCCGCCCGAACCGCCTGAAGAGCGCGGCGGGCGCGCCCCCCCCTGTCTTCGCGGTTGCCGGCTGTTTCAGAACAGCAGCAGCATCAGGAGCAGGAAGAGCAGCAGCATCGGGAGGCACCCGCAACACCCGCAGGAGGACCGGGGCCGGTCCTGCGTCGAGGCGCGCCAGTACCAGAAATCCATGTCCTCCGGCGGCGGCGGGGCGCCGGTGTGCGGCGGGACAGCGGCGGGGGGCGACGCGGGGATGGGGTCCGGCCCGGACACGGGTTCTGCGGTGACGTCAATGGTGCCCGGGGGCGGCGCCGGCAGCGACTCCAGGGGAAGGGCGCAGAAGGGGCAGAGCCCCCGGCTGACGAGCGCCTCCTCCGCGCCGAATTCCGTGCCGCATTTTCCGCAGTAGTAGTGCATGGGGTGTTTTCAGGTCCGTTGCTTGCCCGGGGCGTCAGTCGTCCGTGGGGTTGTCGAACCCGCTGATGTCGAGCCCGACCTCGTCCTCGTAGACCGTGTTGTCCACATAAAGCTCCTCAAAGAGGGGCTGGTCCTCCGGAACGGGGCCCTCGAAGTCAAAGCGCACGAGGGGGCCGAAGGAGGCGAACGTGAGCAGGGGGCCCGGGCTTTCGAGGGAGACCCAGTATCCGGCGGTGCCGTAGGCGCGGGTGACCTCCATGGACCATCCGGCGAGCAGGCCCTCGTCGGCGGGCTCCACCAGGCTCACGGAGAACACGAGGTCGCTGCGGACGAAGAGGTGGATTTCGCGGACAAACCGGGGGATGTAGTCCGCCCGGAGCAGGACGGTGGTCCGTCCCGGGGAGCTGGAGTCCTGCACCCGCAGGTTCCCCCGCAGCACGTTGCCCTTCAGGAGTTCCGGGTTGAAGTCGTTCTTGGCCTTGTATCCGGCCCGGGCGTCGCCCAGAACGAGGGAGAAGGAGGGCCGGAACGGCTCATCGCGCCGGCTGAGGGAGGCCCAGCGCAGAATGTACTGCCCCTCCAGGTTCTGCACGATCTCCTCGACCGCGGCGGGAAGGAGGTCGGTGGTGTCCGCGGGGAAGTAGGCCCCGCCGGTGCGGCTGGTCAGGTCGAGCAGGAGGGGCAGGTTGGCGTCCTCCCCGCATCCCACGGCGTAGATGCGGACGGCCCGGTCCCTGGCCCGGGCCACGGCGTCGTCCAGCGTGGCCGCGCTGGAGGTGTCGTAGCCGTCCGAGAACAGGACAATGTACCGGGCCTCGCTTTTCGACTCGCCCTTCTCAAATTTGCCGCACGAGGCGACCACGGCGTCGAGGAGGCGCGCGCCGGAGTAGAATCCGCGCACGAACTCGGACTGGATCGCCTCGATCCTCGCGCGCGTGTACGCCCGGTCCACGGTGAAGTCGGAAACCGTTTCCGCCTCGCGGTCGTCGCGGTGGAACTCCGTGACGCCCACCTGCGCGTCGGCGTTCAGCGCGGGCAGCAGGATGTTCTTGGCCGTGTCCTCCATGACCGCGACGGCGCCGGGGCGCTCCTGCATGTTCTGCGAATAGTCCATCAGGAGGTCCATTCTCAACTGGAGCGTGGAGGCCTTGCGCAGCTGGAGGCCGTTGTTCTTCCCGACGGGCTGTTCCCCCTCCAGGGCCTCGACCACAAACTGCGCGGGCTCCGCCACGACGGCGTTGCCCTTCTTGTCCGTGACGCCGAACATGAAGTCAATGAGGTACGGCTTGGAATAGGCGCTCACGGCGTTGGTGATGTTCAGGGGCGCCAGCCGCCCGTCGTAGTCCATCACCACCCGCACCTTGACCTCCTTGGGCCGGATGCCCTTGGAGGAAAAGACGATCTTTCCCTTGTGCTCCCCCTTGTCGAGCTGGGTGCGGTCTATGCGCACAAAAACCACCCGCCGGTCAAAGGGGCCCTTCTCCCCGTCCGCCGGGGCGCCGCTGACCACCTCCTTCACATTGACCAGTATCCAGGGCTTGTCCGGCTTCACGCCGACCGTAAGCTCGGGAATGAGGGGGTTGTTGTTCCAGACGTACAGGGTGAACGGCGTCTCGTTCCGGCTGAAGTCCAGCGTCCAGTTGGACAGCGAGATGGCCTCCTGCCGGAAGTCGCACCCGGCGACCGCGGCGGCCAGGAGAAGCAGGGCGGCGGCGGAAAGAGCCCGCCGCAGGCGCGGCCGCGCCGCGCCCCGTGCGGGGGCCGCCCTCTGGGACCGTTCTTTCATGGCCCACAGCATGGCGCAAAACGCCTCTCCAATGCAAAAAAGCGCGCCGGGTTTGCGCGGCCGCGGCGCCGGGTGATAGCATGGCCGCCGGGGGGAGTTTCCGACCGCCGACGGAGTGCGTTTGTGACGGAGAGCCAACAGAGAGTGCCGCGCTTTTTCCGTGCGGGCCTGTCGCTGTTCGTGGCGGCGCTGCCGCTGGCGATATACCGGTACACCCACGACCCCACCGGCGAGATCAAGTGGCTGCTGGTGGCGTGGGCGGGCTTGGCGCTGGGGGGGGGCTGGCTGGTGTTCCGCCGGCTGTTCTCGTTGTCCGCGCCGGGTCCCCGCCTGTTTCCCGAGCTTCCCGCGCTGCTGATGGGGATGATGCTCCTGTCGGCGTGCGGCCGGCTCATTTTTGACGCGCGCACGGGCGCCTTTCACGGGGGCGTCGCCCACCTGGCCGCGCAGGAGACGGGGCGGTTCATCGCCCTGCTGGCGCTGTATTATGCGGCGGCCCAGACCATCCGCACCCCGGCGCACCTGCTGGGACTCTTCAAAGCCCTGTGCGCGGCCGTGTTTCTGGCGGCGGTCTACGCGATGGTGCAGAAGGCCGGACTTGACCCCTTCCCGTGGGGCGAGAGCGCCGAAACCCTGCCGTCGAGCTTTGGCAACCCGAACTATGCGGCCCATGTGCTGGTGGTGGCGGTCATCGCCGCCGCCTGGCTCGCCCTGGAGGGGTGGAAACCCGCGTGGCTTTTCGGGCTCGGCGCGGTGTGGTACCTGCTGAACACGGGTCAGCGCGGGGGGCTGGTGGCCCTTGCCGCGGGGCTGGGCCTGCTGCTGGTCGCCCGGATGGTGCGCGGGCGGGTGCCCCGCCCCGAGAAGGCCGCCGCGCTCTCCCTGGTGCTGGCCGCCGTGCTGGCGGCGGGCGGGGCCGCCGCGCTCATGGGGACCATGAAGGCGCGCACGGGCAGCGCGTTTCCGCTGGACACCTCAATCCTCCTGCGGTACCAGTCGCTGACCAGCGCTTCGCGCATGATCATGGACCGCCCGCTGCTGGGCCGCGGACCCGGGGTCTACAAGATGGAGAACCCGGCGTACTGGACCCCCTACGAGCGCGAATACTTCGCCTCGGAGTCCCGGTACAACCACCACGTCCACAACGACCCGCTGGAGATCGGCGTGGACGCGGGGCTTGTGGCCGCCGGGGCGTGGCTGGCCCTGCTGGTGTTTGCGGCGGGCTGCGCGCTGGTGCTGGCATTCTCGGCGGAGGACCGCGCCCGGCGACGGACGGGTTACGCCCTCACCGCCGCGTTTGCCGCCTTTGCGGTGGACGGCCTTTTCGGTTTCAACCTGCGGCTGCCCGTGTCGGGCGCCCTGTTCTTCCTGCTGGTCGGGGCGCTGGAGGGGATCGCGTCGGAGCGCGGGGACGCCCCCGCGCCCGCGGGCGCGCCCACCGGTCCCGGCTGGCCGCTCATCGCGTGCGCCCTGCTTGTGCTGGCGGCGCAGGCCGCCCTGGCCTCGTTTCTGTTTGCCTCGGAATACCATCTGAAGATGGGGCTGAGCGCGCAGGAGACGGGAAACCGCCCCCTGGCCGCGCAGCAGTACGCCGCGGGATGGCGGCTCGCCCCGGGGAACTGGAAGTTCCCCTGGCGGCTGGGCCAGCTCGCCATGCTGGACGGGAAAATGGAAGAAGCCTCCGCGCGCTTTGCGGAGACCCTTTCCCTGAACCCGAACCACCTGATGGCGCGCATTCCCCTGGCTGAGGCGCAGCTTCAGCGGGTGGAGCGCCTGGACCGTTCCGACCCCGAAGCGCTGAAGGAGGCCCTTTCGCTGCTGGAGGCGGCCTTTCAGCACGGCGAGGAGCAGCGCGCGCTGTGCCCCGAAATGGCCGAGGCGTCGGATGTCCTCGGACGGACCGCCGCCCTGACCGCGGAGCTGCTCTCGGCGGGGGAAACCCAGCAGGCCCGCGGGCGGGCGCGGGACTACTGGGAGCAGGCGCGGGAACACCTGGAGCGCGCGGCGGGCAGCAACCGCTCCCAGCGGAACCGGCCGGCCATCTACCGAAACCTGGCGCGCGTGTGCATGTCGCTCAAGGACTGGGACGGGGCCGAGGAGGCCCTGATGCGCGCCGCGCGGATTGACCCGGAGGACAGCGAGACGTGGCCGCTTTTCCTGGAATATGCGAACGCCACGCACCGTTTTGACCGGCTCCGCGCCGCCCTCGACGAGCGGATTGACCGGCTGCGCCGCGCCCCCGCGCCGGACACGGACACCCTGGCCACGGCGCAGCTGTTCCTGGCGAGCGTGATGGAGACGGGGTTCCAGGAGTTGGATTCGGCGGAAAACGCCTATGCGGCCGCGGTCCACAACGCGCCCCGGCGTCCCGAGGTGTGGACCAATCTTGCCCGTTTCGCCTTCTCCGCCGGACGCGCCGAGTTCCTCAAAGCGCAGGTGACCCGGTCCTGCGAGGCCCTCGCGCGGCGCCGTCCCGAAGTGCAGCCCCTGCCCCAGGTCGCCGCCGTGAACGCCGTGGTGACGCGGGGGGCGGAGGCCCTGGAGAATGCCACCCTCGTGCTGGCGGGCGCCGTGCGGTCCCTGCCGCCGGAACGCGCCCTCACGCCCGCCCAGACCTATGGATGGGCCGCCTACCTGCTGGGGGAGACCCTCCAACGCTCCGACCCCGCCGCCCCGGGCATGTGCGCCGCCGCGTTCAACCTGTCCATGGTCTTCGGCGGCACGGGGCAGCTTGAGCCCGCCGAGGCCCTGCTGCGGCTGGCGGACACCTGCCTGCCCGGGGACATGCGGACCGTGCTGGCCCTGCAGTGGGCCGACCTGCGCGCCATGCAGGGGCGGTATCCCGAGGCGGTCGCGGGGCTCGACGACGCGCTGCGCGCGGACCCCGGCAATCTGGAGCTGCGCTGGTCCCGGGCGCGGGCGCTCTATCAGCAGGGCCGCGAGGAGGACGCCCTCGCGGAATACGAGCTTCTGGCCGCAGAGACCGAACTGGACGCCCAGAGCAGGGAGCTGCTCACGAAAGAGATTGAGGCCGCGCGCCGGTCGCGTGAGAAAACGTCCGCCGCCGCCGACCCCGCGAAAGACGGCCCAGCGCCCGAATAACCCTCCCGTGAGTCGCGCGAAATTTGCTTTCCCCCCGTGTCTTCTGGTACATTTCCCCGTGACTGGACGTTGTTTTTGACGTTTTTCAATATGTCGGGGCGTAGCGCAGCCCGGTTAGCGCACTTGACTGGGGGTCAAGGGGTCGCTGGTTCAAATCCAGTCGCCCCGACCATTGTAAGTTCAACCGCCGCAAGGGTTTGCAAAAATCAGCCCT